>JANMCB010000509.1:0-2041 GCA_031360805.1 Rhodoferax sp. | reverse complement strand
GCTTGGAACCGACGGGTTATAAAACTCGACGGCGGTCAAACAATTGGAATCTGACCCCAATTTATTTGAGCGCCTGCCGACTCGGGCAGTTTTCCAAGGAGTGCTCTCCAGTTGTGATGGTGACCGAATTATCGCACCGGCGTAGCGATCAAAATAGGCAGGAACATGACAATCAACAACGTTGCCACACACCAAACCGATGTCGCCATTGTGGGCGGCGGCCCGGCTGGCTTGATGCTGGCAATCGAACTGGGTTGCCGGGGGGTTGATTGCACGCTTCTGGAGGAAGACCTGGTTCCACCAGTGTTCCCCAAGGCCAATGCAACCTCGTCGCGCACCATGGAGCACTACCGGCGGCGCGGCTTTGCCGACACCATCCGCTCGCTCGGCCTGGCGGCGGACCACCCGCAGGACACCGTCTATTGCACCACCCTGGCGGGCCGGGAACTCACCCGTTTTTCGGTCCCTTCGCGCAGCGATGCCATGGACCAGCGCTCGTTTGGCGACTACGGGCAGGACGCGTGGCCGACCCCCGAGTTGCCCCACCGCGGCCAGCAAATGCTGATTGAACCGGTCCTTCGTGCACAGGTCAAGCGCTACGCCAGTGTGAGGATGATGCTGGGCTGGCAGGCGCAGTCTCTGTCCATGGACGCACAGCAGGTTCAAATATGGGCGCGGCATTCGGGCACGCACGACACCATGGCCCTGACGGCAAAGTACGTCGTCGGTTGCGACGGCGCGCACAGCCTGGTGCGCAAGACCTGCGGCATCCGTTACAGCGGGCAAAGCGGGGAAGCGCGGGAATTCTTCGGCGGTCAGATGCTCAACATCTATTTCAGGTCATCCGATCTATACCAGGTGCTGGCCAAGAAAAAAGCCTGGCAGTATTGGGCCGTCAATGCGGTGCAGCGGGGCATGCTGGTGGCTGTGAACGGCGTGGATACTTTTGTGTTCTTTTTGCAATTGAAGGCCGGTCAGGCAGCCGAAACGGTGGACTACCGATCCGCCATGTTCGCGGCAACCGGCAGCGAATTTGCGTTTGATCTGATCGCTGTCGGCCCCTGGCAGGCCGGGTTTTGCCTGGTGGCAGACAAGTTCTCGCAAGGGCGGGCTTTCTTTGCCGGTGACGCCGCGCACCTCTTCACGCCCACGGGTGGCATGGGCTACAACACCAGCGTCGATGACGCGGTCAACCTAGGCTGGAAGCTGGCGGCGGTTGTCCAGGGCTGGGCTGGGCCGCAGTTACTGGACACCTACGAGGCCGAACGCCAACCGATTGCGCGCCGCAATACCCGCTTTGCACAAACCATGGCGGACAGCATTGGCAAGATCAAGGTGGCGCCCAACGTGGACGCTGACGACGCATCAGGGAAGCTTGTGCGCCAGCACCTGGGTGATGCGTTGGCGCAGCATGTGCGCAGCGAATTCAACACCCCCGGCCTGCAGTTGGGCCTGCGCTATGAGGGCAGCCCGATTGTCGCCCCCGAGGCCTCTGCGCCCACGCCGGACCTGCCCAACCACTACATCCCGAGTGCCCGCCCCGGTGGCAGGGCGCCGCACATCTGGCTGGATGGCAAATCCATCTTCGACCGGTTCGGGCGCGACTTCACCTTGCTGTGCTTTGGGGCGGCCGGACAAACCCGCCAAGCCATCGACATTGCCAACTGGCAGAAGGTTGCGGCAGACCACGGCATACCGCTTGAAATCCTGCATTGCGACAGCGCCGAAGCCCGCGCGTTGTATGGTGCCGACAGGGTATTGATCCGCCCGGACCACCACGTGGCCTGGCGCGGCGATGCCAACGCAAACCCACACGCCTGCCTGGCAATGGCCTGCGCACGAACCCGGCATGGCACACAGGCGCACACTACGCCAGTTTTCCGCCAACCCGGCGATATCATGGCAGTGACCCCAATCGCAGGCATCGGCATTTTGAGCAACCCGATCAAGGATGAGCTATGACATCACGTGACAATTCTGATTCTGCCAACCCGCCCGCCCGCGCCGACGGGCTGGTTGCTGTGCACTCGGTCAATCGCAT
>JANMCB010000321.1:0-13733 GCA_031360805.1 Rhodoferax sp. | reverse complement strand
GACGCTGCCCATGTTCCACTGCAATGGCTGGTGCTTCCCCTGGACGATGGCGCTGGTAGCGGGCACCAGTGTCTGCCTGCGCAGGATCGACCCGGCGCTGATCTACCCGCTAATCCGCGAGCATCACATCACCCACCTGTGCGGTGCGCCGATTGTGTACAGCATGCTGATCAACGCGCCCGCAGCCTTGCGTGACGGCATTGCCCACACGGTGAACGGCCTGATTGCGGGTGCCGCACCGCCTGCAGCTGTCATTGAAGGATGCGAAGCCGCAGGCATTGCGTTAACGCATGTCTATGGCCTGACCGAGGTGTATGGCCCGGCAGCCGTGTGCGCCAAGCAGCCATCTTGGGCTGCGCTGTCGCTTGAAGAGCGCTCAGGCCTGAATGGCCGCCAAGGCGTGCCGTACCCATTGCAGCAGGACGTGACGGTGCTTGACCCTGAAAGCATGGAGCCGGTGCCGGCCGATGGCCAGACCATGGGTGAAATCTTCTTTCGCGGCAACGTGGTGATGAAGGGCTATCTGAAAAACCCCTCTGCAACCGAAGAAGCTTTTGCGGGTGGCTGGTTTCACACGGGTGATCTGGCCGTCATGTACCCCGACGGTTACATCAAGATCAAGGACCGCAGCAAAGACGTCATCATCTCTGGCGGCGAAAACATCTCGTCCATTGAAGTGGAGGATGCCTTGCATCGCCACCCGGCTGTGATGCTGGCTGCAGTCGTCGCCCAGCCCGATGGCAAATGGGGTGAAGTGCCCTGTGCCTTTGTTGAGCTGAAGCCAGACGCGCAGGCCAGCGAGGCGGAAATCATCGAGTTCTGCCGGAACCTGCTGGCGCGCTTCAAAGTGCCCAAGCGCGTCCTGTTCTGCACGCTGCCCAAGACGTCGACCGGAAAAATCCAGAAGTTTGTGCTTCGGGAGCAGGTCAAGTCGTCCTCGGCCATTGAGTGATCTCGAACGACTTCGCCATCTAGGAACCCACATGTCGAGTAGCATTATTCTTCAAACCCAGGGGCTCACCAAAGAGTTTCTCGGATTTGCCGCCGTCTCCGGGGTAGACCTGCAGGTCAAACGAGGCAGCATTCACGCGCTGATTGGCCCCAATGGCGCGGGCAAAACCACCGTTTTCAACCTGCTGACCAAGTTTCACAGGCCGACTAGCGGCACGATCCTTTTCAACGGCATTGACATCACCGGCGAGAGCCAGGTGCAGGTGGCCAGGCGCGGCATGATCCGTTCGTTTCAGATTTCGGCCACTTTCACGCACTTGACGGCGCTGGAGAACGTGCGGGTTGCGTTGCAGCGCAAGCGCAGTGATTCGTTCAACTTCTGGTCATCTGAAAAACGGCTGGACGAGCTAAATGGCCAGGCCATTGCCTTGCTGGAGTCGGTTGACCTGGCGACGTTTGCAGACACCGTTGCGGTTGAGATGCCCTATGGCCGCAAACGCGCGCTTGAAATCGCCACCACCCTGGCGCTTGACCCCGAACTCATGCTGCTGGACGAGCCCACCCAGGGCATGGGCCACGAAGATGTGGGCCGCGTTGTGGAGTTGATCCGCAAGGTGTCAAAAAACCGCACCATCCTGATGGTGGAACACAACCTGTCGGTGGTTGAAACCCTGTGCGACACCCTGACTGTGCTTCAGCGCGGCAGCGTTTTGGCGGAAGGCGACTATGCCGCCGTGTCCAAGGACCCGCGTGTTCTGGAAGCCTATGTAGGAGTTGAAGCATGAACGGCGCGCAGGGCACCAGTGTCGAAATGCTGCGGGTCAGTGACCTGCATGCGTTTTACGGCGAATCGCACATTCTCCATGGTGTCGACTTGCATGTGAACCGGGGTGAACTCGTCACTCTGCTAGGGCGCAACGGTTCAGGCCGTTCTACAACACTCAAGGCGATTCTGGGGCTGGTCGGCAAGCGCACCGGGTCGATCACATTCAATGGTGCCGAGATCACGTCTGTGGCACCGCACCGCATCGCACGTCTTGGCGTGGGCTATTGCCCAGAGGAGCGGGGCATTTTTGCTGGCCTGTCCACCGAAGAAAACTTGTTGTTGCCGCCCATCGTTGCTTCGGGGGGTATGACGCTGGAGGAAATCTACGGTATTTTCCCCAACCTTCAAGAACGGCGCAACAGCCCGGGCACACGCCTGTCTGGTGGCGAGCAGCAGATGCTGGCGATGGCCCGCATCCTGCGCACGGGTGCCAAAGTTCTGCTGCTCGATGAGATCACCGAGGGGCTGGCGCCGGTCATTGTCAAAAAATTGGGCGAAGTGATCCGGCTCCTCAAGACGCGGGACTACACCATCATTCTGGTAGAGCAGAACTTCCGCTTTGCCGCACCTCTTGCAGACCGCCATTACGTGCTGGAGCACGGCCACGTGATCATGACCGTGCAGCCGCACGAGCTGGCTGCCAAGACCGACGAGCTGCACGAACTGTTGGGTGTGTAAACACCCTCAACTTGACCTCTCCCATTTTCCTTTCCTTGCACTTATTCACTCAGGAGCCTTTCCATGAAACTCAAACAAATCGCCCAGGCCGTCAGCCTGTCACTGCTGGTCGCCGGTACGGCGCAAGCGCAAATTTCGGACGCCGTCGTCAAGATCGGCGTACTGACCGACCTGTCAGGCCTGTACTCGGATGTGGCTGGCAACGGCGCCGTCATTGCCACCAAGATGGCGATTGATGATTTCATCGCCAATGAAAAGCCTTCATTCAAGATTGAAATGGTGTCGGCCGACCACCAGAACAAGGGTGACATCGCCGCCAACAAGGCGCGCGAATGGTTTGAGAAGGACAAGGTTGACGTCGCCACCGAACTGGTCACCACCTCAGTAGGCTTGGCCGTGCAGAAGATTGCCAAGGAAAAGAACCGCATCGCCTTGATCTCTGGCGCTGCCTCAACCGCCATCACCAACGAAAGTTGCAATGACGTGACTGTGCACTGGACCTACGACACCTACGCAGTGGCCAACGGCACAGCCAAGGCAGTGACCCAGGGCGGCGGAAAGAAGTGGTTCTTCCTGACGGCGGACTACGCTTTTGGACACGCACTTGAGAAAGACGCAAGTGATGTGGTCAAGGCGAACGGCGGCGAAGTGCTGGGCGCGGTGCGTCACCCATTCCCTGGAAGCGATTTTTCATCGTTCCTCTTGAAAGCCCAGTCTTCAGGCGCACAGATCATTGGCCTGGCCAATGCGGGTGGCGACACCATCAACTCCATCAAGCAGGCGGCTGAATTTGGCATCACGCCCAAGCAGTCGCTGGCTGGTTTGCTGATGTTCGTAACCGACGTGCATTCATTGGGACTCAAGAACACGCAGAACATGTTTCTGACGGAAGGCTTCTACTGGGACTTGAACGAGGAAACCCGCGCCTGGTCCAAGCGCTTTTTTGCCCTGCACAAGCGCATGCCGACGATGGTTCAGGCGGGCCAGTACTCGTCCACCATGCATTACCTCAAAGCCGTCAAGGCCATCAACAGCGATGACACGGCCAAGGTCATGACGCAGATGAAGAAGACCCCCGTCAACGACTTCTTCGCCAAGAACGGCAAGATTCGCGAAGACGGCCGCATGGTGCATGACATGTACCTCCTGCAAGTCAAGAAGCCCGGCGAGTCAAAAACACCTTGGGACTACTACAACGTGAAGGCCACCATTCCGGCGGCCGAGGCGTTCCAGCCGCTGTCGGCGTCGCGCTGCCCCTTGATCAAGAAGTAAGTCAAGAAGTAAACCAAGACCGCTCGCCAGGTCACAAGACCCAATAACGCGTCAACAGAGGACCCACGCCATGGAAATTTTTGGCATATCGTCGCAGGCATTTTTCGGCCAGTTATTGCTGGGCTTGATCAATGGCTCGTTCTATGCGGTGCTGAGTTTGGGTCTGGCGATCATTTTTGGCCTTCTCAACATCATCAACTTCGCGCACGGTGCGCAGTACATGGTGGGTGCTTTCGTGGCTTGGCTCGGGCTGACGCATCTGGGCATCAACTACTGGGTATCGCTGCTGGTTGCCCCTTTGCTGATAGGCGTGGTGGCGGCCGTGATTGAGCGCACCATGCTCAAACACCTCTACAAGCTGGACCATCTCTACAGCCTGCTGCTGACTTTTGGGCTGGCTCTGATTGCCGAGGGGGTTTTCAAGAACTTCTTTGGCGTCTCCGGAGAATCTTACGAGGTGCCGGAGTTGCTGCAAGGCGGCATGAATCTGGGCTTCATGTTCCTGCCGATCTACCGCGCCTGGGTGGTGGTGGCGTCGCTCGCGGTATGCCTGGTGGCCTGGTATGTGATTGAGCGCACGCCTTTGGGAGCGACCTTGCGCGCCGCGACGCAGCGACCTGATCTGGTGCAGGCATTGGGCATCAACGTGCCGGTGCTGGTCACCTCCACCTATGCGGCTGGTGCTGCGCTGGCAGCCTTTGCCGGCGTGCTTGCGGCGCCGATCGTGCAGGTGAACCCGGTGATGGGCTCGAACCTCATCATCATCGTGTTTGCTGTGGTCGTGATTGGTGGAATGGGCTCCATTCTGGGTTCGATTCTGACAGGCCTGGGCCTTGGGGTGATTGAGGGCCTGACCAAAGTGGTCTATCCGGAAGCCTCGGCGGTGGTGATCTTTTTAATCATGGTGCTGGTGCTGCTGGTAAAACCAGCTGGTCTGTTCGGCAAGCAAGCCTGAAGGAGTTTTCATGACCTCTGTTTCCAACTCCGCTGGCTGGCGCAACCCGACTTTCCTGATGTTCACCGGGCTCATCGTGGTCGGCTCCATCGCACCTTTTTTGGTGTATCCGACGCTGCTGATGAAGCTGCTGTGCTTTGCCCTCTTTGCCTGCGCCTTCAACCTGCTGCTGGGCTTTGCGGGTTTGCTGTCATTCGGACACGCTGCATTTTTTGGCGGCTCAGCCTACATCACCGGCTACCTGTGCCGTGACCTCGGGCTTACACCAGAACTGGGTCTGCTGGCGGGCACTGTTTTTGGTGGTGCATTGGGGGCGGTGTTTGGCTTGATCGCCATCCGCAGGGCGGGCATTTACTTTGCCATGATCACGCTCGGGTTGGCGCAAATTGTGTTTTTCCTGGCGCTGCAAATGAAGTTCACGGGTGGCGAGGATGGCATGCAGGGCATTCCGCGCGGCAAGTTGTTTGGGGTGGTGGACTTGACCGACAACATTGCCATGTATTTTTTTGTTTTTGCAGTATTCCTGGCCGGTTTCTGGCTGATTCACCGCACCATTCATTCGCCGTTTGGTCAGATTCTGAAAGCCATTCGCGACAACGAAGCGCGGGCAATATCGCTCGGGTATGACGTCAACCGCTTCAAGCTGCTGGCGTTTGTGATCTCGGCTGCCTTGACCGGGCTGGCGGGTGCCACCAAATCGCTGGTGTTCCAGCTCGCATCATTGGCTGACGTGCATTGGCATACGTCTGGCGATGTGGTCCTGATGACCCTTTTGGGCGGGCTTGGCACCATTTTGGGCCCTGTTGCCGGAGCGGTGACGATTGTCGGCCTGGAAAATGTGCTGGCCGACAAGGTGGGCTCCTGGGTCGCGGTGATCATGGGCTCCATCTTTGTGGTGTGTGTGCTGCTGTTCCGGCGCGGTCTGGTGGGCGAGATCAGTGCGCTCTTCAACCGAGTCAAGCCCAAAGCGGCGCAGCCATGAACGACCAGTATGGCTACGACATTGAAGACCTGAAGGTCGGCATGTCGGCGAGTTTTGCAAAAACCGTCACCGAGGCCGACATCGTGCTGTTTGCCGGTGTGTCGGGCGACAACAACGCCGTGCACACCAACGAAGAGTTTGCTGCCACCACGGTGTTTGGCGGGCGCATCGCGCATGGTTTTTTGACCGCCAGCGTGATCTCGGCCGCCGTTGCCAACCGGTTGCCGGGGCCGGGCACGGTGTACCTGGGGCAGCAGTTGCGGTTTCGCGCGCCGGTGCGCCCTGGCGACACGGTGCATGCGACGGTGACCGTCAAGTCAATCGACCTAGCCAAAGCGCGCGCGGTGCTAGACACCATTTGCCGCGTGCGCGATGTGGTGGTGATAGATGGCGAAGCGACCGTCATGACGACATCGTCCGCGCGCCGCCACGCCAAGCTGGCCAGTACCTAGTTTTTCACCTTCTACAGGAGTTTCAATTGACCTATCGCGCCCCCATCAAGGAAATGCTGTTTGTGATGGAGGAACTGGCTGGCCTTCGCAATGTGGCAGCGTTGCCGGGCTTTGAAGATTATGGCAGCGAGACCGCGCAGGCCGTGCTGGAAGAGTCCGCCAAATTCTGCGAAAGCGTGGTGGCACCGTTGAATTGGGAGGGCGACAAGAACCCCTCAACTTGGGCTGACGGAGCGGTCACGACAACGCCGGGTTTCAAGCAGGCGTTCGCAAAATTCGCTGAGGGCGGCTGGCAGGGTGTGATTCACCCCACCGAGTTTGGAGGCCAGGGCTTTCCCAAGCTGGTCGCCACCGGTTGCACCGAGATGCTGCATGCTGCCAACATGTCGTTTGCGCTGTGCCCGATGCTGACCGATGGCGCGATTGAGGCGCTTCTCACGGCGGCCAGCCCCGAACTGCGCCAGGTGTTTGCCCCCAAGCTGATCTCCGGCCAATGGACAGGCACCATGAACCTGACCGAGCCGCAGGCCGGGTCTGACCTGGCGGCAGTACGGACCCGAGCCGAGCCGCAGGCAGACGGCACCCACAAAGTCTTCGGCACCAAGATTTTCATCACCTTTGGTGAGCATGACATGGCGGAGAACATCGTTCACCTGGTGCTGGCCCGGGTCGCCGGTGCGCCCGACGGCGTCAAGGGCATTTCATTGTTCGTGGTGCCGAAGTTTCTGGTCAACGACGACGGCTCGCTGGGCGCCCGAAATGACGCATGGTGTGTCTCGATCGAGCACAAGCTTGGCATCAAAGCCTCGCCCACTGCGGTACTGCAATTTGGCGACCACGGTGGAGCAGAAGGCTATCTGGTGGGTGAAGAGAATCGCGGTCTGGAGTACATGTTCATCATGATGAACGCCGCCCGATTTGCGGTGGGCATGCAGGGCGTGGCCATCTCTGACCGCGCCTACCAGAGGGCGGTAAGTTTTGCCAGAGAACGCACGCAGAGCCGTGACTTGGCAGGTTCGGCCGGTCCGGTCGCCATCATCCATCACCCGGACGTGAAACGCATGCTGCTCACCATGCGCGCCTATACCGAAGGGGCCAGGGCGTTGGCCTATGTAGCAGCGGCCGCCAGCGATGCTGCTCACGCGTCACTCGATGAAGCCATCCGCAAACAGAACCAGGCGGTGTATGACTACCTGGTGCCGGTGGTCAAGGGCTTCGCCACCGAGATGTCGATTGAAGTTGCCAGCCTTGGTGTACAGGTGCATGGCGGCATGGGTTACATCGAAGAAACCGGTGCGGCGCAGCACTTTCGGGACGCGCGGATTTTGACGATCTACGAAGGCACAACCGCCATTCAGGCCAATGATTTGGTGGGGCGCAAAACCGTGCGCGATGGCGGTGCTGTCGCCCGGGCTATCTGCGCGCAGATTGCGATGACCGAGCAGGATCTTGTGGCACACGGTGAGGGGGAATGTGCGGTCATGCACCAGGCACTGGAGGCTGGCCGCCATGCCCTGGAGGCGTCGATTGCTTACGTTGTAGCCAATGCAAAGACTGACACCAAAGCTGTCTACGCGGGTGCGGTCAATTACCTCCGGCTGGCCGGCATCGTTTTGTGTGGATGGCAAATGGCCCGCGCCATGATGGTGGCGCTGGACAAAAGAGACGCGGACCAGCTCTTTTACGGGGCTAAGTTGGCAACGGCGCGCTTTTATGCCGAAGCGATTCTGCCGCAAGCAGACGCGTTGGCCGCAGCAGTCATCAGTTCGGGTCGGACGGTGAACAGCATGTCGGTCGACATGTTCTGACCGGCATCTTTGAACCGGAGGCATTCACACCATGGGACTCTTGCGAGCGTGTTTGATGGAGGTGAGAGCCCGTCGCGGCGATTGGGATACAGAGCCTGAAATTGGTGCGAAACCCGTGGCGTTGTCGGCCGGTGGCGTGACTGCACCGTCCTCCTTGGGGCGTCCGCTCAATTTGCCTGAGCCGCTGCCACGAAAAGCCCGAAACTTTTCCGATCCTGCAGCCTACATCCCCGCGTAATTCGGCCCCCCACCCCCCTCGGGCGTGACCCACACGATATTCTGCGTCGGGTCCTTGATATCGCAGGTCTTGCAATGCACGCAGTTCTGCGCGTTGATCTGCAGGCGGTCTGTGTTGTCCTCGTTCTTGACAAACTCATACACCCCGGCCGGGCAATAACGCGCCTCCGGCCCGGCAAATCTGGCCAGATTGATGTTGACTGGCACCGACGCATCCTTCAGCGTCAAATGCGCCGGTTGCTGCTCCTCGTGGTTGGTGTTGCTGATGAACACGCTGGAGAGGCGGTCAAACGTCAGCTTGCCATCCGGCTTGGGGTAGTCAATCGGTTGGCATTCAGCCGCAGGCTTCAGGTAAGCATGGTCCGGCTTGTCGCGGCGCAGCGTCCAGGGGATGTGACCTTTGAGCGCAAACTGCTCCACCCCGTTCATCAAAGTTGCCACCGTCAGCCCCTTCTTGAACCAGGCCTTGAAGTTGCGCGCCTTGTTCAGCTCCTTGTGCAGCCAGCTCCTCTCAAAGGCCTCTGGGTAGGCGGCCAGCTCGTCATGTTGGCGCCCGGCGGTGATGGCCTCATAAGCGGCTTCAGCCGCCAGCATGCCGGTCTTGATCGCCGCGTGGCTGCCCTTGATGCGGCTCACATTCAGAAAGCCGGCATCACAGCCCACCAGTGCACCACCCGGGAACACCGTCTTGGGCAGGCTCATCAAGCCACCCGCCGTGATGGCCCGAGCCCCGTAAGCAATCCGCTTGGCGGGTTTCAAGCCCTGGTCCTGGCCTTCAAAGTACCAGCGGATGTTGGGATGCGTCTTCCAGCGCTGGAACTCCTCAAACGGGCTCAGGTACGGGTTGGCATAGTCCAGCCCGGTGATGAAACCCAGCGCAATCTTGTTGTCCTCGGCGTGGTACAGGAATGCACCACCATAGGTGCTGCTGTCCATCGGCCAGCCCGCGGTGTGCATCACGAATCCAGGTTGATGCCGCGCCGGGTCAACCTCCCACAGCTCCTTGATTCCCAGGCCATAACTTTGCGGATCACGGCCTTCGTCCAGTTTGTATTTGGCAATCAGCTGCTTGCCCAGGTGGCCACGTGAGCCTTCGGCAAACACCGTGTACTTGCCCAGCAATTCCATGCCCAGCTGGAAGTTCTCGCCGGGCACGCCGTCTTTGCCGACGCCCATGTTGCCGGTGGCGACGCCCTTTACCGCAGGTAAATTCCCATCCACTTTGCCGTCATCGGTGTACAAAACCTCTGCCGCAGCAAAGCCGGGGAAGATCTCCACGCCCAGCGCTTCGGCCTGTTCTGCCAGCCAGCGCGTGACCGCACCCAGGCTGACGATGTAGTTGCCGTGGTTTTGAAAGCACTCGGGCAGGAAGAAGTTGGGGGTGCGAAAGGCGGACTTCTCACCCAGGAACAGCATGGCGTCGTCGGTGACCGGCTGATTCAACGGGGCGCCCCTGGCTTTCCAGTCGGGAAAGAGTTCGCTGATGGCAATCGGGTCCATGATGGCGCCCGAGAGGATGTGGGCGCCGGGTTCGGAGCCTTTTTCCAGCACGACGACGGACAGTTCAGTGCCTTTCTCGGCGGCAAGCTGTTTGAGCCGGATCGCCGTGGCTAAACCACCCGGGCCACCACCGACCACGACCACGTCGTATTGCATGGCTTCTCGGGGGCCGTGCCGGGCCAGGATTTCTTCGGTGGTCATGGTTTCAAATACGCAAGTGAGTTACAAAAAAGGCGATTCTTGCCCAGCTTATCGAGGCTCAAGACCACGTCACCGTTGCCGTGAACATATAGCCCGCTCCATAAACCGTTTTGATGATCTTGGGGTTTTGCGGGTCAGCTTCAATCTTGCGGCGGATACGCGATATACGCACATCGATGCTGCGATCCATGGGCGACAGGTCGCGCTGACTCAGCAGTTGTTCACGTGTCAATATCTGATGCGGTCGTTCCACAAAAGCTCGCAGCACCTGGTTTTCGGCTGTACCCAATACGTGCTCGGCGCCATCCGGTGCGTGCAGGCTGTTGGCGGCGCAATCCAGCGTCCAGCCAAGGAAACTGGCATAACGCCGCTGGTTGAGTGACCCAGTCTGCAAGGACGAAGCGCGACGGCGCAGAATGCTTCGCACGCGCGCGACCAATTCACGAGGCTCAAAGGGCTTGACCACGTAGTCGTCACCGCCGAGCTCCAACCCCATCACCCGGTCAATCGTGTGGCCCCGCCCTGTGAGTATCAGAATCCCGCAGTTGGTCACAGCCACGATCTGGCGTATCAGTTCGATCCCGTCAATGTCGGGCAAGCCCAAGTCCACCACGCACAGATCAGGCCGCTCGGTCTGCAGCCGCCGCAGCACGGAAGCGCCATTGCGAAACCATTCAACCGGGTGACCAAATTCCTCCAGCGCGCGACTTACCAGGCGTGCCACCGCTTCATCGTCTTCCACCACGTAGATCAACTGGCGCGGCGCACCAGTGTCAGGCGCGGTGCCCAAGGTCAAACCGCCACCCCCGCTATCAAGGCCGCAAGCTGCGCCTTGGTGAAAGGCTTCGCCAACAGCGGGATGTCTGGCACGTCCTGCGAATCGGGAGCATAGCCGCTCATCAAAATGATTTTGGGAATCTGTCCACGCTGCTGGGCGTGCCGCGCTACCTGCCTTCCGTCCACACCGCCAGGCATGACAATGTCTGACAGCAACAGCTGAATTCCAGGTGTCCGATCAAGAATGTGCAGTGCCTCGGCCCCGGTTTCAGCTTCCAGGACGGCGAAGCCCAAGTCCAGCAGCAGGCGGCGCACGATCTTGCGCACACTGGCATCATCTTCAACCAGCAGCGCAAGGTCTTGATCAGGCTGCGTTTTGGGTTCAGGGGATGCGTCGTCCAACTGCGGTGTTTCGTTCGACTTTTCGCCCTCAGACGGTAGCCAAAGCGTCACTGTGGTTCCGGCGCCAGGCTCACTGCTGATGTCAACCGTTCCACCTGACTGGCGTGCAAATCCGTAAACCATCGACATGCCCAGGCCAGAGCCCTGGCCAGTGCCTTTGGTGGTAAAAAATGGCTCGAACACCCGTGCTTTGGTCGCTGTATCCATGCCGCAGCCGTTATCGCTCACCTGAACGCACACATACGGGCCACTGGGCAGATGCAGGACTTCCGCTTGCTGCGCATTCAAGGACTCGGCGACGCAGCGAATAGTGATGGTGCCTCGCCCATCGGTGGCGTCGCGGGCGTTGAGGATCAGGTTGATCAACGCGTTTTGCAACTGGTTGGCATCGAGTCGGGCCGCCAGCGTTTTCGATGCGAAGACGGCTTGAAGCGTGATGGTGTCCGGCAGGGACCGCTTCACCAAATCAGTCACCGTGGTGACAAGCTGGTTGATCTCCACCACGCTGGTCTCCACCGGGTGCTTGCGTGAAAACGACAGCAAGTTCTTGATCAGGTCTGACACCCGCCGCGCAGCCTCAATCGCCGGGTTTATAAATTCCGGTACGTGAGGCTTGGCGGTGGGTTCATCTGCCAGGGCGGTCAGGTTTCCGAGGATCACGGTGAGGATGTTGTTGAAATCATGGGCCAGTCCGCCGGTCAATTGGCCCAGTGCATCCATTTTTTTCGCCTGAACGATCAGTTCATGAGAGCGGCGCTGGTCGGTGATGTCAAACGTCAGCTCAAAACAGCCCGCTACGGAGCCGTCGGGTGCCACCTCCGGAATCAACGATGTGCGCGCCACCAGGTTGCGGCCATTGACAGTGCGCACATCGTATTCGAATGTCACCGGTTCACCACGCAATGCACGGGTGATATTGGGTTTGATGCGGGTATAAGTGTCCAGGCCCAAGAATGCCCGAGCGCTAACAGACTGCGGTGCGGCCGTGTCCAGGCCGAACCAGTCTTTGTAGCCGCGATTCACGTAGCGGTAAATGCGGTCACTGTCAAAGTACGCGACCAGCGCTGGGATCGAGTCGGTAATGAGCCGCATCTGCTGTTCGCTGCGGCGCAACGATGAAGCGATCTGTTCGTTCGCCTGGTTGGCCTGTCGCAACTGGTCGTTAAGGGTGCTGAGCTCGGCGGTGCGCTCGGCCACGCGGACTTCCAGCATCGCGTTGTGCTGCCGGATTTGAGCCTCGGCGCGACGTTGCGCGGTCACGTCCGAGTAAAGTGTGACAAAGCCGTGGTCCGGTATGGGCATGCCCCGCACGCGCAGCACGGTGCCGTTGGGGCGGGTGCGTTCCATGTCGTGGGAAGAGAACACGCTGGCTGCCTGCATACGTTCGTGAACCTGGCGCTCACGGTCGCCATCGCCGTATTCACCACGTTCTGCGTTGAAGCGTATAAAACTCTCAAACGGCGCCCCCACAAAGGCCATTTCCAACGGGAAATCCAAGAGGGCAAGAAACGGCAGATTCCACGCCACCATGTTCAGGTTTTCGTCGATCAGGGTGTACCCCTGGTCGATCAGGTCCAGGCTGGCCTGAAGTGACTGATAGCGCTTCAGGCCGTCAATCGTGGGCGATGAGATTTGCGTGGGCGAAGGTGAAATCAACAGCGACTCCCGAACAGGACTGGATTGCGTTTCATTCGTTGGATTCTAGGAGGGCGCATGCCGGTCAAGACTGCCTGCAATCATTCGTCACATTTCCTGAAGACTGCTGAAAACATCTTTGCCGATGATCCACCCCTCAAGATAACGCCGATCTGCGGTGCATACGGCTCAAGGTATGCGGCGGATTGAACCAGGTGACTTTCATGAGCCATGTCAATCCTTACCAGTTGGGTTTGGACAAAAATGCTGCCAATTTTGTGGCGCTATCGCCATTGAGCTTCATTGAGCGTGCTGCCAAGGTTTATCCAGACCATTGTGCCGTGATTTACGGTGCGCGTCGGCAAACCTGGGCAGAGACCTACCGCCGAAGCCGTCAGCTTGCCAGCGCCCTGGCGAATCGGGGTATTGGTGACGGTGACACGGTTGCTGTCATGTTGCCCAATGTGCCTGCCATGCTGGAGGCGCATTTTGGCGTGCCCATGTCAGGCGCGGTGCTCAACACGCTGAACACCCGTCTTGATGCCGAGGCTATCGCCTTCATGCTGCAGCACGGCGAGGCCAAAGTGTTGCTGACGGACCGCGAGTTTTCGGGCGTGGTTGAGAAAGCCCTGGCCATGGTCGGCACCAAACGCCCTTTGGTCATTGAGGTAGAAGATGACGAAGCGCCTGCCGGAAAAGCCCTGGGTGAAGTCAGTTACGAGGAATTCATTGCCCAAGGCAGCTTTGACTTTGGCTGGAAGCTGCCCCGTGACGAGTGGGATGCCATTGCCCTGAACTACACCTCTGGCACCACCGGCAACCCCAAAGGCGTGGTCACGCACCACCGGGGCGCCTACCTCAATGCCGCCAGCAACGTCATTTCCTGGCAGTTGCCGCACCACGCGACCTACTTGTGGACGCTGCCCATGTTCCACTGCAATGGCTGGTGCTTCCCCTGGACGATGGCGCTGGTAGCGGGCACCAGTGTCTGCCTGCGCAGGATCGACCCGGCGCTGATCTACCCGCTAATCCGCGAGCATCACATCACCCACCTGTG
>JANMCB010000261.1:0-2929 GCA_031360805.1 Rhodoferax sp. | reverse complement strand
GTTGCGGTACTCGGTGGCGTCGAGTTGAAACAGCTCTAACAGCTCGGACACGCGCTGGCTGATTTTCTCTTTGCTCCAGCCCAGCATCTGCGGCACAGTGGCGATGTTGCGCTCGACGGTCCAATGCGGGAACAGTCCCACCGATTGAATGGCATAGCCCATGCGCAGCCGCAAGTCCCGCACCTTGAACTTGTAAATCTCCTCACCGTTGAGCAGTATCTTGCCCGCGTCATGGTCTTCCATGCGGTTGATCATTTTCAGCAAGGTGGACTTGCCGGAGCCCGAGGGGCCAATCACCACCAAAAACTCGCCTTTTTCAATTGTCAGGTTCAAATCGTGGATCACGCGCGCAGTGCCATACGATTTGCCGGTGTTGACAAATTCAATCATGCGGGCACTTCGTCGATTACGTTGGCAGTCAGTGTGTTGACCGCCGCCTGTGCCTGCCGGATGCCCAGCTTGAACAGCGCGTCGGCCAGCACGGCCAGCGCCACAATGGGCAAAACGCCCAGCAGTACCAGGTCTTGCGCGCTGCTGAACAGCCCTTCAAACATGATGGCACCCAGCCCGCCCGCCCCAATCAGCGCCGTGATGGTGGTCATGCCCACGGCCGCAATCGTGGCGCTGCGCAGGCCCGAGAGCACCACGGGCAGGGCCAGTGGCAACTGCACCTGCAGTGCAATCTGCGCCCGTGTCATGCCCATGCCACGCGCTGCGTTGACCACGGCCGAAGGCACTTGCTCGAGGCCCGCCAGAGTGCCACGGACCACCGGCAACAGGCTGTAAAGCACCAGTGCAATCACGCCGGGCGCGACCCCGACACCGCTGATGCCGGCTTTTGCCAGCCCGGGAAAGCTGACCGCCAGCAGGGCCAGCGGCGCCATCAACAAGCCAAATAAGGCAATGGACGGAATGGTTTGAACGATGTTGAGCAAGCCGAGCAAAGAAAAGCCCGCCGCAAGGCTGCTGCGCCGCTGGTGCAACCACCAGGCCATGGGAAGGCCCAGGCCAATCGTCAAGACCAGTGTGATCCCGACGATCTGCAGATGCCGCAGAACCGCAGCGCCAAAAATCTCAGACCGGTTGGCATATTCCTTCATGATGGACAGCTCGTCGCACCAGCCAGAGCCCAGCAGCATGGCGACGGGCAGCGCCGTTGCCAGCAGCCACACGGTACGTGTCCCTGCCCCGGCACGCAGGCGTTGCAATCCATCTGCAGCCAGCAGCCAGGCCACTGTCAAGAGCGACCAAAAACCGCCCCCAAGCGAAGTGCGCGCAATGGGCGATTGAATCAGCGCGAGCTGGCGCGCGAAGCTGGCCGCCACCGCGAGCAGCAGGCCAATCAAAGCGCAGGCCAGCATGACTTGCAGCCAGAGCACGGCGCGGACGGGTCGCGCAACCGACGTCACCACGCACCCTAGGAGCACGGCGCCCAACAGCAGGCCCATCGCCCAAGGAATCGATTGCAAAACCTGGACCAATCCGAGTGGTTCGCCCGACACCATGCGATTCGGTGCACTGCGCAAAAAGGGCAGCCAGACCGTCGCCAATGCCCCCAGCAGCGTCAGCACGGCAGCGACCGGGTTCCAGCGAAAGGCAGTGATGCGCACAGGGTGAATCGCAGCAAGGCCGAGCACTGGCTGCGCCTGGCGGCACCGCCCGGCGCGGCCTATTTCAGCAGGCCCTTCGATTTCAGAAAGTCGCCCGCAACTTTTTTGGCGTCCTGGCCTTCAATCTGGATTTTGGCGTTCAAAGCCTGCAGCGTCACGCCATCCAGCGCCTTGAACACCGGCTCCAGAATGGTCTGGATTTTCGGATTCTTGGCGAGCACGTCGGCGCGGACTGTGGGCGCCGGCGCGTAAATCGGCTGTACCCCCTTCGGGTCGTCCATGATGACCAGCCCCAGCGCCGCCACCGGCCCGTCGGTGCCATACGCCATGGCAGCGTTCACCCCCGAAGTCTTTTCAGCCGCAGCACGGATGGTGACCGCCGTGTCGCCACCCGCCAAGGTCAAAATCTGCTCGGGCTTGAGCTTGAAGCCATAGGCCGCCTGAAAGGCCGGCATGGCGTCGGACCGCTCTACAAATTCGGCAGACGCTGCCAATTTGAACTGCCCGCCCGCGTTGATCCACTTGCCCATGTCGTCAAGGGTCTTGAGCTTGTTGGCGGTGGCCACGTCTTTGCGAACCGCAATAGCCCAGGTATTGTTGGCCGGCGAAGCTTGCAGCCAGACGATCCGGTTCTTCTCCATGTCAAGCGCCTTCACACGCTCGAACCCGGCCTTCGCATTGCGCCATGCCGGGTTGGATTCGTCCGAAAATATGAACGCGCCATTGCCGGTGTATTCGGGGTAAAGGTCGATCTCGCCCGCAGTAATCGCACCGCGCAGGACTTTGGTATTGCCCAACGACGTCTTGTTTTCGGTCTTGATGCCACCCGCTTCCAGCGCCAGCACGATCATGTTGCCCAGCAACTTGCCTTCGGTGTCAATTTTGGAGCTGACGCGTACGGGGGTGTTTTGCGCCAGCGCACTGCCTGGTGCCAGACCACTGAACAGCAGGTTCGCTGCGATACCCAAGGTCAATCCCATGAACTGTTTGCGATGCAGAAAAGTCATATCCAATCTCCAAATGGCATTCGCAGGCGACATCGCCCGCGCGTCGCCCCGAGTATGCCCAAAAATGGCTGAATCAGCCTGCTGCCGACCAAACCCACCCATACCCATCAAACCTCTGTTGTGGTGCAGTCGAATTCGCAGGCATAAACGCGAACCTCACCGTCGGGCAGGTGCTCTAGTTTGTAATCAAAAGATTAACCGTCGCCACTTGAAACGAATCGTACGTGGATGTTGCTATGAGGGTGATGGGAACCGACGAGAACAACTGGCGGGCAGCAAAAGTGTCCACAACCACGGTCGACTGGTTCAACG
>JANMCB010000252.1:0-2306 GCA_031360805.1 Rhodoferax sp. | reverse complement strand
TGAACTACGCCAGTGATGAGAGCGATTACACCTGCAGCAATGAACATGGTTTGCATGAATTTTTTCGCGAATGTGGCACGTCAAGCGCCAGTTTGAACGACGGCTTAGCCGTCCTGGCGGGCATACGTGGCCTTGTACTTGGCCGGCACTTCGATCGGCTGTAGCTTACCCGCAAGTGACAAGACGATGAGCAGCGCGACCACGCCGCCGCCGAGCATGGGCAAAGCGAGGGCAAGCGTCCGCTTTTTTGGAGGCGAGGTATGAAGGTGCCAATAGGCGGCACACCCCAGATGCGTGAACAGTGCAAAGACACCGAGAAAGTAGTACGGCGCGAAGAAGAACTGGTTCGGCGGCACGTGAAAACCGGCAGCGGCGAAGTAGAAGTTTGTGTCGAGATTGAGAAAAGTTCGACCATACAGAACTGCGCCAACGTGTACGAGCAGGAAGAACGCCAGCATCGCGCCGGAGATCGCTTGCAACCACGCAACTCCACCGCGCCTTTGTGTCCACCCGCGGATGACGAGCCAAAGGCCGCTTGCAAATTGGAACGCCACACAAAATAGCAGGGGAAATTCAACGATGGGATGACGGTAAAGCTTGCGTGCAACCGCCATGAACGCGATGTGCGAGGGGACGCCAGCCAGGGACGCGAGATGGTTGGCGATATGAAGACACGCAAAAGCGGCGATCAGAACTGCCGAGGCTTTGTGAAGGGTGCGAAGTGTCATTGCGGGATCGGCAGTGAATGATGATGGTAACGGCTGGAATCGGTTTGGCCAAGAAGATCTTTGCCCTGTATGTTGCTGGCCTACTCATTCACGCGGGGTCACCGCGCCGCAATGAGCGTGAAGTGACCTCGCTTCACAGCCTGCCTGCGCGCAGCGCTCTTCTGATAATGTATTTGACTCCCCACCGATGGAATGGAACGATGAAGAAAAGGTAAATTTTTCCGGACCAGTTGTGTACGATACAAATGGTCGACACGACCACGCAGGGGCTTGTTCCCCCAAGCTCCCGAAGTATCGAGAGCCGGAAGTCCAGGTGCCCGTTGTCCCGGCCAGCAATGAGTTCGTCTTCAGTGACGCTGAAGATGGGCCAGGGTCCAATGATGTCGCCAACCTCATAGGTCTGTCTGCGTGCGGGCATCATGATGTCTGCGTCAGTGGGTACCGACAATCCACACCGCTTTGCGAGTCGATTGCGCAATACCAAGACCTGCTTGATCCATCGCGGATGATGGCCAAAGATGCTGAAGAATATTTCGACAACACCTGCAGGCGGTGGTGTCAGGGGTGCCCGGTAAGAATCGCAGAAGTAGGCTGTAGCGACGAGTCTTGGCTGAAGCGCACTTGCCAGTGGCACATCACATTCAACAGGGGAGGCGTATTGCATGGGTTGTTTTTGATCCGCGGCTATTTGAGGCTCGAAAGTGTCAAAAATCCACGGCCCGAAAGACCTATCAACTTCGGCATTTGCACCACCTAAAAACCCAATAAGGGTATATTCACTTGACAGGCATCGATTTTAGTGAAAACTGAGTGCAGTTGGCGTCTAGTTCCTGTATTGAATAAATATTTTGCTACTATTTTAGATAAATCTGGCTCATCGAGTCTCGGCCTTGCCGCGCCGTATCATCAGCACCAGCAGTGCGACAATCGCGAACGCAGCGCCGCCCAGGAAGGTGGTGGCTGCGCCGTAGCTGTCCCACAGCCAACCTGCGATGCCGCTGGCGAACAGCATGGCAACGCCGCTGACCAGGTTGAAAAACCCATAGGCGGTTCCGCGCAAATCAGCCGGTGCGGTGTCCGCCACCATGGTGGCCAGCAGGCCTTGGGTCATGCCCATGTGAATGCCCCACAAGGCGACACCGGCCAGCAGGGTCGACCACCGGTTTGCGCCTGCCAGAACCAGATCGGCAGCAATCAAAACCACCAGCCCAAACGCCAGCAGTGTTGAATGGTTCATTCGGTCAGACAGCTTGCCAAAGGGGTAGGCGGATGCCGCGTAAACCAGGTTCATCGCCACCATCACCAGGGGCACCAAGGCCATCGCCATGCCGCTTTGCTGGGCTTTAAGCACCAGAAAGGCTTCGCTGAAACGGGCCAGCGTGAAAACGGCACCAATGCCGACCACCCACCAGTAGGGCCGCCCCAGACGCTTTAGGTTTTCACGCCGGATCGGGTTGGTGCGCGCCGTGCCAGGCTGGCGCTCGGGTTCGCGCACGCCGAACAGCAGCAGCGCCACGGCCAGCAGGCCAGGCACCACAGCCACCCAGAAGATCGAGCGGAAATCGTTGGACCACAACA
>JANMCB010000232.1:0-6252 GCA_031360805.1 Rhodoferax sp. | reverse complement strand
TGGTGACTTCGCGAATCGCGTCACGGATGGCCGCTGCTTCAAACTTGCCCGCGCGGGCAATCGCCAGGCCAAGGATGGCGCCAGCGTCAAAAGCGCGGTCTGCCGCCGGCGCTTTGGAATCAAATCCGCCGCTCATGGCGGGGTAGGCCTTGTCAAAGTAATCGGTGCTGGCGCTGCGCGTGGTGCCCGACGAGGTGCCAAAAGCGTTGTTCAAAAACTGCGGGCCAACGCCTTTGATCAGGTCCGCAGAATTCAGTCCGTCGTTGAGCAGAAATTTCTGCGGCCCGCCCTGCTGGATCCAGGTGCGCAAAATTGTTGTGCCGTCGCCCGGGTAGCCAATCAAATACAGCGCAGGCGGGTCGCCCTGCAGCGCTTTGGTCACCTCGGGTGCGTAGGAGGCCTGCGCCGGGTTGTACGGCGTGGCAGACATTATCTTGCCGCCCAGCGCCTCGTACGCCTTGCGGAACTCAGCCAGCATGTTGACGCCAAAGTCGTTGTTGACGTTGATGATGGCAACCTGCTTCAACCCCTGGTCCATCGCGTACTTGGCAGCGGCCGTGCCCTGCAGCGCGTCGGACGGGATGGTGCGGAAGACCCAGCCCTTGCTGGTGCCCTCGTTGCCCATGCGGGTGAGCGTGGGTGACGTCGAAGCGGGCGAGATTTGCACGACTCCGGCGGGCGCCGTGACCGAAGTAACAATCGGGATCGACACCGACGAGATGATGCCGCCGATGATGGCTGGCACCTTTTTCAGATCAACCAGTTGCCGCGCCTGGTCCACCGCGACCGAGCCCTGGCTTTGTGCGTCGCGCAAGTCAAACGCGAGCTGGCATCCGGCAATGCCCTGCGCGCCGGCTGCGGCGTTCAGGTCGCGAAACGCCAGCTCCACTGACTTGGCCGCTGCCTGGCCGAAGCGTCCGGCAGCGCCCGTCAACGACACGACCATGCCCACTGTGTGTTTGCATTCGGGTGACTGGGCGCTGGCGCTGAAGGGTGCCAGCAGGCACAGTGCCATCGAAGCGAGGGGGATCAGTTTTTGCATGTCTCAAGGCTCCTGGTTGGTGAATCAGTGTCCGAAAATCAAACTTTGCTCAGGTTGTATTTCATGATACGCCCGTGGCGGCCGTTGCGGTCACGTTCCAGCGCATAGGTGTCACCTTGGGGGCCCGGGCAGCGGTCAAGCAATTCATTGAGGTCGCGGTGGTCCGCTGCATCAAGTTTGAAGGAAAACACCTGCAAGTGCTCGGGCAGATGCGCTGCATAGCGCGCGCCCACAATCGCCGCGGCCACAAACGGCTGGTCCAGTACCCAGCGCGTGGCGACGGCAGACAGCCCCACCCCGTGGCGTTGACCGATTTGCTTCAGGCGCTGCAGCAGGTCCTGAAACGCCGTCCATCCCCCAAAATCTTCGATCACCAGTTTGTACTTGATGAGGGAGCGGTTCTCCAGTTGCTGCGGTTCAGGCGCCCCCAACCAGCGCTCGGTGATGAACCCGCCCGCCAGTGTGCCGTAACACAGCAGGCGCAGGGCGCTGCGTGCACACAGTGCCGCCAGTGCACCAGCCGCTCGCCGGTCCAAAAGCGAGTACTGCACCTGCATGCTCACCAAGGGCACGCCCGCGTCCAGCAAGGCGGCGGTTTGCGGGGTATCAAAGTTGGTGCCACCCAGGTGGCGGATCAGGCCTTCACGCTGCAGTTCAACCAGCCGCTGCGCTGTAGCCACCATGCCAGGCACAGCGTAGTCCCACCAGTGAAACTGCACCAAGTCAAGCTGCTGTGCCCGCAGGCGCTGCAGCGATCGGGAGATGACGCGGCGCACATAGGCCGCATCGACTTGGGCCAGATCGTTCAGGTCGGGCACGAACTTGGTATGGACACGCAAGCCCGTCTGGAAGGAAGGCTGTGAGGCGCGAAACTCGCCAATGATGTCTTCCACGCCGGCGTAAATGTCGGCACAGTCAAAAACGTCAATACCAGAATCCACAAACACTGCCATGTCGGCGATGGCCTTTTGCCGGTCCACCTCGCCATGGTCGCCCGCGAGTTGCCAGCCACCGCGAATCAGGCGCGGAATGTCGTAGCCGGGTGCCAGTTTGAAGATTTCAACGGTCATGACGTTTTGGGTTTCAGTGCGACGCGGTCAGAGAGACGCGGTAAGGGGCACGGCAGTGGTTTCGTGGTGCAAAAACCGGCGCTTGCCCAGGCGTGTGATGCGAAAGCGGGTCGGGCAATGCGGGTCGGGGCAGGCGACCTCTGCGTCGGTGCTCATCCAGTCGTTGGGGTGCGTGGCGCGCTGCTTGGCTGGCAGCAATGGCAACAGGGCCGCCAGGGAGTAAATGGAGAACCCCTGCCCGTCTGGCAGATGCAGCATTTCACCGCGCAATTCAAAATAATCGCCTGGTTTGGCGCTGCATTGAATCGGCGCGCTTGACGCGGTTACCACCTCCACCCGCAGGTCGTAAAGCTCGAACGCGTCGCTGGTCGAAGGATCTTGCATGGCACATCCACTCATGTATAAACGGGACAAATATAGACGAAAAACACCACCCTTTCCCATGCTCGTTCTGGACAACGTTACAAAAGCCTTTGGCGGAAACCGTGCGGTGGACGGCATCACCACCCACATCCAGCGCGGGAAAATTACCGGATTGATTGGCCCCAATGGTGCCGGCAAAACGACCCTGTTCAACTTGCTGGCGGGCGCTGTGCCGTTGACCAGCGGCTCGGTCAGGCTGGATGGCTGCCCGATTGGTGGCTACCGCGCAGATCAGGTTTTTGAAGCCGGTCTGGCGCGCACCTTTCAGATCCCGCGCCCTTTTCCCGAAATGACCGTGCTTGAGAACGTCATGCTCGCCCCGCGCCACCAGACGGGTGAGTCGTTTTGGGCCAACTGGCTCATGCCAGGGCGCGTTGGCGGGCAGGAGCGACAGGTGCGCGAACGCGCCCTGCACTGGCTGAATTTTGTTGGCATTGACGCTCTGGCGGGCGAAGCGGCGCGTGTGTTGTCGGGTGGGCAACGAAAGCTGCTGGAGCTGGCTCGCGTGATGGTGAGCGAACCCAAAATTGTGTTGCTGGACGAACCCGGTGCCGGTGTCAACCCGGCGTTGCTGGATGTCATCGTGGATCGCATTCGCGTGCTGCATCAGCAGGGCATCACTTTTTTCATCATTGAGCACAACATGGACCTGGTGGCGTCGTTGTGCGACCCGGTGATGGTGATGGCTCAGGGCAAGCTGCTGGTGTCCGGCGGGGCCAGCGAGGTTCTGAACGACCCGCGTGTCATCGAGGCCTATTTGGGGGGCTCCGAAATGCCCGTGCCAACGCCGCCACCGGTATCGCCACCCGTTGGGGCCTACGTATGACCGCCGCCCTGACGATTGACCGGCTGGAAGCTGGCTACGAGCCGGGGCTGGCCATTGTCAAAGGTGCTTCGCTCACGGTGGCAAAGGGTGAAATTGTCGCCATTCTCGGCCCCAACGGTGCGGGCAAATCGACCTTGGTCAAAGCGGTGGCGGGGCTGGTCGCCATCAGTGGTGGCCGCGTGTTTTTAGGCTCCGACGACATCACGCAGGTGCCCGCCCACCAGTTGGGCAAACGCGGACTGGCATTTGTGCCGCAGTCTGACAACATTTTTGCCAACCTGACGGTGGCTGAAAACCTGGAGCTGGCCGCTGCCTTGCAAAAGGTGGACAGGCGCGCGCGCGTTGGAGCCATGTACGGCATGTTTCCCGACCTGGCGCGCCAGCGGGCACTGCTGGCCGGGCGACTGTCGGGTGGGCAGCGGCAAATGCTGGCCATTGCGCGCGCGCTGATCAGAATGCCGACCGTCCTGATGCTGGATGAGCCTTCCGCAGGCTTGTCGCCGAAATTGGTGGCTGAGGTGTTTCTCAAGTTGCGTGACATTCGGGCCGAAGGGGTGACCATTGTGCTGGTGGAGCAAAACGTGAAAGCCGCGCTGGCCCTTGCTGACCGTGCCGCCGTTATGGTGGAGGGGCGCGAGAGGCTGGTGGCAAGCGCAGTCGATCTCAAGGCCGATACGCGGATTGCCGAGCTCTACCTGGGGCAGCATGTTGCCAGGCAGGCGTCCGATGCCAAGCCTCTGGAGGTTGCGTCATGATGCTTCAGGTGCTGGCTGATGGTTTGATTGTCGGCTCGGTCATATCGCTCGGAGCCATCGGACTCACGATTACGTTTTCGATCCTGCGATTCTCGAATTTTGGGCATGGCGAGCTGTTGGCCTGGGGTGCCTATGTGGCACTGTCTGCCGTGGGCTGGTTTGCGGCGCTGGCAGGAAGTGGCGCAAACACCTTTCAGCCGTTTTCGTTTGGCTGGCCGCTGGTGCTGGCGCTAATGGCCGCCATGGCGGGTGCGGCGGCCATCGCGCTGGCGCTGGACTGGGTGCTTTTTAAACGCTTGCGAAAAGAGGGCTCGATCACGCTGGTCATCGCCAGTTTTGGCGCGGCGCTGGCCATGCGCAACCTGCTGTTTTTCTTTTACGGCGGCATTCCGCAGTATTACGGCAGTGATCTGCAAATTGCAGTTCCGCTACTGCCGCGCAGCTTTTGGGGCGGCCTGCGCGTGACGCCAGACCAGATGTTTGTGCTGGCGCTCACCGTCGTGACCGTGACGGTGCTACACCTGTTTTTGAGCCGCAGTACGCTCGGCCGGGCCATGCGCGCCACCGCCAACAACCCGCAACTGGCGCGTATCAGCGGAATCGACCCGGAACGAATTCTGCGTGCAACCTGGATCATTGGCGCGATGCTGGCCGCACTGGCGGGCGTGTTTGCCGGGTTGACCGTTCAGCTTCGACCCACGATGGGCCTTGACCTGCTGTTGCCACTGTTTGCTGCGGCCATTCTGGGTGGCATTGGTTCGGTTTGGGGTGCGGTCATCGGCGGCCTGATCGTGGGCCTTGCAGAAAGCGCTGCCGTGATGTGGATCGGCGCGGAATACCGCTCGGCTGCTGCCTTCGCTGTGCTGATTGCCATTCTGCTGGTTCGCCCGACCGGCCTGTTTGCGGAGAAAACTTGATGGCGTCCTGGCCCGAAGTGTCCGGTGTTCTGTCTGGCCTCGTGTCGTATGGCAGCTTCTTTCTGGTCTTCGCCAGCGCTTACGCCATCATCGTGCTGGGGCTCAATCTGCAATGGGGTTACACCGGCTTGTTCAATGTGGGCGTGGCCGGTTTTGTGGCGGTGGGTGCCTACACGTCGGCACTGCTGACCACGCCTGAAGTCGCTGGCCGCGCGGGCGGCTTTGGCCTGCCGGTGGCGGTGGGGTGGGCCGGCGCGATGTTGATGTCAGGGCTGGCCGGTTTGCTGGTGGGCGCGGCATCACTGCGACTGCGCCATGATTATCTGGCCATCACCACCTTCGGCATCGCCGTCACGCTGCAGTTAATCGCGCTGAACGCCCAGTGGCTCACCGGTGGACCGTTTGGCGTGCAATTCATTCCGAAGCCGCTGCAAGGCTGGCTGGGCACCGGGCTGGGATGGACGCTGGGCTACCTGCTTCTGTGCTGGCGCTGCTGGGGCTCAGCTACACCGCATTGGAGCGCCTGGTTCGCAGCCCCTGGGGCCGCGTTTTGCGCTCTATCCGCGAAGATGAAGCCGCAGCCGCTTCGTTGGGCAAGAGTGCCTTCAAATTCCGGCTGCAATCCTTTGTGATCGGCAGCATGCTGATGGGCTTGGGCGGCGCAGTCTATGCCCATTTTGTGGGCTACATCGCGCCAGAAGATTTTTTGCCGATCTTGACCTTCCAGCTTTGGGCCATGCTGATTGTGGGCGGCTCCGGCAACAACCGTGGCGCGGTGTTGGGCGCGTACCTGGTTTGGGGCTTCTGGGCGATATCGGGCAACCTGCTGCGCACTGTTGTGCCACAGGCGGAACAGGCCCGTGCCGCTGCTTTGCAAGTGGTGTTGATCGGGGTGCTGATTGCGCTCATGCTCGTGCTGCGCCCACGTGGCCTTTTGGGCGAGGAGATCGGCGTTTCGCGCCATGCTGCGGGTGGCCGACGGCCGTCAGCGTAGTGCAGTGCCTTGACCATTGCGCGACAGGAACCCCGGCAATGTTGTCCCTATACTGGCAAAAAGGAGCAGGTCAAGCATGGCAATGAGCGACAGGCTGGTAAGAATTGGCGGTGCATCCGGGTTTTGGGGCGACAGCAGTGTGGGCGCGCCGCAGTTGGTCGCCAGCGGGCAAATCGACTACCTGGTGTTTGACTATCTGGCCGAACTCACCATGTCCATTCTGGC
>JANMCB010000217.1:0-7074 GCA_031360805.1 Rhodoferax sp. | reverse complement strand
ACGAGGAGGCAGCCAGGCAAGGCAAGGTCTACGACGCCGCTTTCAAAACCCGCATGAAAGGCAACGGCCTGTGGGCCGACTTGATCAAGCAGCGGTTTGAAAAAACCTGCAACCGCCTGGGGTTCAATCGCGAGCGTGTTGGGCACGATGTCGGCCTGTTCCGGCCGTCGCTCCTTACCGGGCAGGGTGACATGTTTTAGTGCAGGTCGATCCGGTGGCTATGCCAGCCAGCCATGGCCAAACTTGCCCAAGACTGGGCCCAGGTGAGTAGGGTGGCAGGTGGCCTAGCGCAGGGCCGGTGCATTGGTCCACGGGCCGAACACCGCAAGTGGGTCCATCGGGGACGGCATGACGTGGCTGAATTGCCCCTCAAGCCAGGTCAAAAGTGCGTAGGTTGCCACCAGCACGATGGCGTTCATGAGCAGGCTGTGCGACAGGGCAATACGGCGGATGCGAACCTTCCAGATCAGAATGGCGGGTAGTACGGCCACAACCAGCAAAATCGCACCACATTGCCAGTTGAACAGTCGGGACCAGTGGGCCGGGTTTGCCAAAAATTTACCAAGGGCCGAGGGTGTGACTGCCACGGCCTGCCCAGTGATACTTTGCAGCCACATGGCACAACTGCCCAAAGCTGCCCAAACCAGCAGCAGCGTTATGGCGGGTTTGAAGGTCCAGCGCCAGCAGGTCAGTGCCAGCCAGATCAATGCCCCCAGAAAGAGATGAGCGAACACAGCCAAGGCCATCGCCGGGCGTACGGCGCCCGCCTCAGTGTGCATCAGCAGTGTTTGCCACAGCGGCCAATGGCCAGCGGTCGCCAGCCACAGGGCCACCAGCAGCAGCATCACCAGCGGGTGCAAGGCGGTGCGATGCGCCAGCGGCGACTGGAACAATGATTCCGCGAATTCGGTAACGTGAAACAGTTTGACGGATGCCATGGTCGGTCATTGTTACAGAACTAGCGCACACTAGGTAACAGAATGCAGCTAGCGGAACCGTAGCGCCGAACCTGGCAGCGGGTAGCTCCAAGCCGGCGCGTCATTTTTCAGGGAAATCTAGCTGAACAGGTTTTTGAGCTTGTCAGTCCAGGAATCTTCGCTCGGTGAGTGCTTGCTGCCACCTTTTTTGAACGACTCGTCCAGCTCCTTGAGCAACTTGCGCTGGTGCTCGGTCAGCTTGACCGGCGTTTCCAGCGTAATGTGGCAGTACAGGTCACCCGGGTAACTTGCGCGCACACCTTTAATGCCCTTGCCGCGCAGGCGAAACTGCTTGCCGGTCTGTGTGCCTTCAGGGATGTCGATGGCCGCTTTGCCGGCCAGCGTGGGCACGTCGATTTCACCGCCGAGGGAGGCCGTGATGATGCTGATGGGCACAGAGCAATGGATGTCGTCGCCATCGCGCTCAAAAATATCGTGCTTTTTCAGCCGAATCTCGATGTACAGGTCGCCCGGTGGTCCGCCATTGGTGCCAGGCTCGCCGTTGCCGGTACTGCGAATGCGCATACCGCCGTCAATGCCCGCCGGAATCTTGACTTCCAGCGTCTTTTGCTTTTTGACCTTGCCTTGGCCGGCACAGGTTGAGCACGGTTCTGGAATGACTTTGCCAACGCCCCGGCAAGTTGGGCAGGTTTGCTGCACGCTGAAAAACCCCTGACGCATCTGGACTGCACCAGAGCCCTGGCAGGTGCCGCAGGTCTTGACCGACGTGCCCGGCTTGGCACCTGTGCCTTTGCAGGGCTCGCAAACCTCCCAGGTTGGAATGCGGATCTGCGCGTCTTTGCCGCGCGCGGCTTCCTCCAGTGTGATCTCCATGGCGTAGCTCAAATCGCCACCGCGAAACACCTGGCGCCCGCCGCCGGCGCCTCTGCCACCGCGCTGCTGGCCAAACATGTCGCCAAAAATGTCGCCAAACGCCTCGGCAAATCCGCCGAAACCTTCGGCGCCTGCGCCGCCCGGGCCGCGCATGTTGGGGTCCACGCCGGCGTGGCCGTACTGGTCGTAAGCGGCCCGCTTTTGCGGGTCGGTCAGCATTTCGTAGGCCTCTTTGGATTCCTTGAATTTTTCTTCGGCCGCCTTTGCTGTGTCCCCCTGGTTGCGGTCCGGATGGTGCTTCATCGCATGCTTGCGATAGGACTTTTTGATCTCTTCTTCAGAGGCGTTTTTGGGCACGCCCAGGACTTCGTAGTAATCTCTTTTAGCCATTGTTGTCAGCCATTTTTTTAACTCGGAACATTCACAAAATCAGTTGTGCAGCAAACGAAATACGCCGCGTTGAACTGCCCACAAGACAGTTCGAACGCGGCGAGCTGACGCGGCACGCAGTGTCCGCGATCAGCCTTTCTTGACTTCTTTCACTTCGGCGTCGACGACATTGTCGTCATCCGGCTTGGCGGTCGCTTGCGCACCAGCGTCCGGCCCGCCCGCGCCTGGCGCGTTGCCACCTGCCGCAGAGGCTTCGGCGGCCTGCTTGGCCTGCATGTCAGCGTACATTTTTTCGCCGAGCTTCTGGCTGGCGGCCTGCAGCGTCGCGTTTTTCTCTTCGATGGCGGTCTTGTCGTCGGTCTTCAAGGCTGTTTCCAGGTCCTTGATGGCGGCTTCGATCTTTTCTTTTTCACCCGCGTCCAGCTTGTCGCCGTACTCGGCCAGGCTCTTCTTCACGCTGTGCACGTTGGCTTCGCCCTGGTTTTTGGCCTGCACGATTTCAAGCTTCTTCTTGTCGTCGGCGGCGTTCAACTCGGCGTCTTTCACCATTTGCTGGATCTCGGCTTCGGTCAGGCCCGAGTTGGCTTTGATGGTGATCTTGTTCTCTTTGCCGGTGCCCTTGTCTTTGGCGCCGACGTGCAGGATGCCGTTGGCGTCAATGTCGAACGACACTTCAATCTGCGGCGTACCACGGGCTGAGGGCGGAATGCCTTCCAGGTTGAACTCGCCCAGCATCTTGTTGACGGCGGCGATCTCGCGCTCGCCCTGGAAAACCTTGATGGTCACCGCCGGCTGGTTGTCGTCGGCGGTGGAGAAGGTCTGCGCAAACTTGGTCGGAATGGTGGTGTTCTTGGTGATCATCTTGGTCATCACGCCGCCCAGGGTTTCAATGCCGAGTGAGAGTGGCGTCACGTCCAGCAGCAGCACGTCTTTGCGGTCACCGGCCAGCACTTGGCCCTGAATGGCGGCGCCCACGGCCACGGCTTCGTCGGGGTTGACGTCCTTGCGCGGCTCGCGGCCAAACAGCTCCTTGACCTTCTCCTGCACCTTGGGCATGCGTGTCATGCCGCCGACCAGAATCACGTCATGGATGTCAGCCACATTCACACCAGCGTCCTTGATGGCGGTGCGGCACGGCGCAATGGTGCGCTCGATCAGCTCGTCCACCAGCGATTCGAGTTTGGCGCGCGACAGCTTGATGTTCAGGTGTTTCGGGCCGGATGCGTCCGCCGTGATGTAAGGCAGGTTGATGTCGGTCTGCGCGCTGCTGGAGAGCTCGATCTTGGCTTTTTCAGCGGCTTCCTTGAGGCGCTGCAAAGCCAGCACGTCTTTGCCCAGGTCAACCGCCTGCTCTTTCTTGAACTCGGCAATGATGTATTCAATGATGCGCTGGTCGAAGTCTTCACCACCCAGAAAGGTGTCGCCATTGGTGGCCAGCACTTCAAATTGCTTTTCGCCATCGACGTCGGCAATCTCGATGATGGAGACGTCAAAAGTGCCGCCGCCCAAGTCATACACGGCGATTTTGCGGTCGCCCTTTTCCTGCTTGTCCAGGCCAAAAGCCAGGGCCGCTGCGGTGGGCTCGTTGATGATGCGCTTGACGTCCAGGCCGGCAATGCGTCCTGCGTCTTTGGTGGCCTGGCGCTGGGCGTCGTTGAAGTAGGCCGGCACCGTGATGACGGCGTCGGTGACGGGCTCGCCCAAATAATCTTCAGCCGTTTTCTTCATCTTGCGCAGCACTTCGGCGCTGACTTGCTGGGGCGCCAGCCGCTCGCCGCGCACTTCGACCCAGGCGTCGCCATTGTCGGCAGCGGCGATTTTGTAGGGCATCAGATCGATGTCCTTCTGGACTTCTTTCTCGGTGAACTTGCGGCCGATCAGGCGTTTGACGGCATACAGCGTGTTCTTGGCGTTGGTGACCGCCTGGCGCTTGGCCGAAGCCCCGACCAGCACTTCGCCGCCGTCTTGGTAGGCGATGATGGACGGCGTGGTGCGCGCTCCTTCGGAGTTCTCGATCACCTTGGGCGTGTTGCCCTCCATGATGGCCACGCAGCTGTTGGTGGTGCCGAGGTCAATGCCGATAATTCTTCCCATGATTTTCTCCAGTTATTTGATGCGGATTGCAGATGCTTGTTAACTTGTGGATAACTTGCGGTGATTCAAGTCGTGCACTGAAATTTTTAGGCTATTTCGGGGCCGAAACCGTTACCAGGGCAGGGCGCAGCACGCGGTCAGCGATGGAATAGCCTTTTTGCAGCACCATCACGACCGAATTGGAGTCGTGCTCCGAGGGCACCACGCTGATCGCCTGGTGCTGATGCGGGTCAAACTTGGCACCGGGTGCTGGGTCAATGGCGATCACCTTGTTGCGCTCCAGCGCGGCAGTGAGCTGACGAAGGGTGGCGGTTGCCCCTTCGCGAATCTGCTCGTTGCTGGCATCTTTGATCAGCAGACCCGCCTCCAGGCTGTCTGCCACGGGCAGCAGGCTTTCGGCAAATGATTCAACGGCGAATTTGCGGGCTTTGGTGACTTCGTCTTCGGCGCGGCGCCTGGCATTTTCAGCCTCAGCCTTGGCGCGCAGGAACTGGTCGGCCAGGTCGGCGCTTTTGGCTTTGAGCGTTGCCAGCTCAGCCTGGGCGGCGCTCAGAGCGTCCGTTTCATTGGCGAACTCGGCCGCTTCGAGCTCTTCAGGGCTCATCGGTTGCGTGTTTGCGCCCGCATTGCCTGGGTTTGCGGGCTTGGCGGTGCTGCCGTAAGGCTGTGGATCGTTTGGGTTTTGAGACGGTTCAGACATGCTAAATGTGAGTAATCTGCGAATACCCCTCAAAATTGAGGGCAAATCAAGCCGTTTCAAGGGGTATTTTTCGAAGAACTGCAGGTTTCAGTGCGCGGCCATTGCGTTAGGGCTTTGCGCCAAAACATTGCATCAAAGCTTTGCGATTACTTTGAAAGTCCTTCATGACCACGTCCTGGCGCAGGCGGCGCAATCAGGCCGCCCGGCTGACGTCAACCCCAGTCTCAATTGACGCCCAGCAACTCCACGTCAAATTTCAAAGTTGCGTTGGGGGGAATTGCGCCGCCCGCGCCGCGCGCGCCATAGCCCAGCGCCGAAGGAATGATCAGGGTACGTGCGCCGCCCACCTGCATCCCGGCTACGCCTTCGTCCCAACCCTTGATCACCATGCCGGCACCCAAGGAAAAAACAAACGGGTCGTTGCGGTCTTTGCTGGAATCGAACTTGCCGCCCTGGGTGTCATTGTTGTAAAGCCAGCCGGTGTAGTGCACGGTGACCTTTTGGCCCTTGGTGGCCACGGCGCCTGAGCCGATCATGGTGTCAATGTATTGCAGGCCTGAGGCGGTGGTGACGGTATTGGTCATTGGAGATTCCTTGGAGATTTCTTGATGATTATTAAAACAATAGCAAACTATCTATATAATACGAGGGCTAAAGTGCTATTTCTTTGCCAAATGGCGTTTTGTGAGCCATTTTGACCCTAATATACCCAATTTGGGTTTATTGAGCCGTTTTTTTGGGTCCGTTCAGGCCCATGTTGGCGCTGGGGCAAATTATGCCTTCAAGCTGGCAGCTTGAACGCCTTGATGTATGGGACGCGCAATTCTGGCCAGAACATGGCCGCAAGGCAGCCGGGTGTCCGGGCAAGAAAAAAGACAGCCGGGCTGTCTTTTTTACACTTGTTTGAGCCGGTTTGACTGGGCCAAGCCGGGCCGCAAGGGGCCGGTTGCCAGTGTCAGGCCGCCTGTTTGGTGGCTGCCTTTTTCGCCTGGCTTGCAACCCATTTGGTGGCAAAGGCCTGCAGTTCATTGAGGCGCTTGAGCAGGTCCACGCCCGAGCTTGTGACGGTGTAGCCATCGTCGCCGTGGGTCATCAGGCCGGCAGCGCGCAGGTCCTTGATGCGGGTATTGAGCGTGTTCGGGGTGATCAAGCCAACACTGTCCTGCAGCAGCCGGAAGGTCTGCGGATGACCGTCCTTCAGCGCCCAAAGCACGCGAATGCAGTAGCGGGACTCCAGCAGGGACAGCAGTTGGCCGATGGCCTGGTTCTCTTTGGATCTCATGAAAGGGTGCTCCTCATTTTGTTGACAGTAACGTTCACACGGCCCAACGGCAAGCCAGACGTTGATGGAAACTATAGCGCAGATTTCAAATCGCTACAAGTTTCATAGCTGTGCAGGCCGCAATTACCCGGATATTTGATAAAATACCACACCGCAACCGGCAAAGGGGTAAAAATTTGCAGTTTTGCCTGTGCCCGAACAGGGTGGGGGAACAGCGTCATCCGCGGGCGGTGTCACGCCGGTGCGGGTCAAGTGTCAAGGTAGATTTTCTTCAGTAGCCGGATCAGCGTGCGGTTTTCTGCCGGTGTCAGGCGCCGGGTGGCTTGCCGTTCGAGTTGCGAGGCGGTTTGCTCGGCCTCCTGCATCAGGCTGCGCGCCGCGTCGCTGGGGTGCAGTCCCATGGCGCGGCCATCGTTAGGGTGGGGCCGCCGTTCAATCAGCTTGCGCCGCTCCAGCGCGTTGATCATGCCGACCAGGTTGGGCGGCAACAGGCCCAATGTAGTGCACAGCTGGCGCGATGTGATGCCCGGGTTGTGAATGATCAGCGACATGACTGAAAAGTCCACCGGGCGCAGGTCGTACACCGACATGCTGGTCATGAATCGGCCGATGATGGTCAACGATGCCCGTCGGGCGTTGTAGCCCATCAGGGTTTCTAGAAACGACGGGTCTACCCGATCAACTGCGGCGCCTGGCGCAACTGGAGCGGTGGTGGGCAGTGCGTCATCGGCACTCAAAACTGCTGGCCTCTTCAATCGAGTTTTCACCCTTGTAGTGTGTATATTGGGGATAGGGGC
>JANMCB010000208.1:0-2084 GCA_031360805.1 Rhodoferax sp. | reverse complement strand
TTTGTCAACGCTGCGCTCAAGGACACCGACCGGCGCGTGGGCGAGGGCAAGCCGGTTGCGCCCAGCTTCTTGCTGGCCTGCGTGTTGTGGGCCGATGTGCGCGATGGCTGGGCCAAACGCCAGCAAGGCGGCCAAAACGAGCGGCAGCATGCCTTACCCGCCTTGCATGACGCGATTGATGATGTTTTCAACGCCCGCATTGGGGATGTGTCCGGTCGCGGTCGCCTGGCTGGAGACATGCGGGAAATCTGGGTGATGCAGCCACGCTTTGAAAAGCGGGTTGGCAGCGCGCCCTTTGGCATGGTGGACCAGCCGCGTTTTCGGGCTGCGTTTGACTTCATGCGCCTGCGCGCCGACGTCGGGGAAGTCGAAGAAAGTCTGGCCGACTGGTGGCAGGAATTCACCATGGCGGACGACAACCTGCGCCAGGATCTGGTCGACCAGGTCCGTGAAGAGCAACAAAAGCGCCCGCGCATGGTGCGTGCACCGCGACCCGCTGGCACAGACACGCCGGAGCGATTGGCGCCTGGTGCAAACGATGGTCAAGATGCTGGCGGGAGTGACGGCCAGGCCGCTCTGCGTGCCGAAGACCTGGGCGCGGCGCTTGGCAGTGACGGAACGGGTGAGCCACCCCGAAAGCGCCGGCGCCGGCGCCGTTCTGGTGCAGCCAAAGGGGGCGCCGAGGGCGCAAGTGAGTCCTAGTCCGACTCCTGGATATCAGGTTTTTGTGGGCGTTGGCGCCAATTTGGGCGACGCCCGGGCCAGTGTTGTCAAGGCCTGCCAGGCGCTGGGAAGTTTGCCAGGCACCCGGCTGATGCAGACTTCATCGCTGTACCAAACCCAGCCGCATGAAGCCAGCGGCCCTGACTTTGTCAATGCGGTGGTTGAAATTGAAACCACTTTGAGTCCGCAAAACCTGCTTGTGCAACTTCAGGCATTGGAAGCGGCTGCAAAGCGGCGACGGCCCTACCGAAACGCACCCCGCACGCTGGATCTGGACATCCTGCTCTACGCAGACCTGGCAATCAGCACGGCAGACCTTGTGCTGCCGCACCCGCGCATGTTTGAGCGCGCCTTTGTGCTGGTGCCATTGGCCGAGATTGCGCCAAAGCAGGTGACGGCCGGGCAACTCGCAGCGGTCAGTGCCCAGGCGATCAGCCGCCTTGGCTGACACGGTGCTGCAAAAATTATTCGATTTCCGCAATCATCTCAATTTCAACGCAAGCGCCCATCGGGATTTGCGCCACACCAAAAGCGCTGCGGGCGTGGGCGCCTTTGCTGCCAAAGATCTGGCTGATGAGCTCGCTGGCACCATTGGTCACCAGGTGCTGTTCCGTGAAGTCCGGCGTTGAATTGACCAGCGACATCAGCTTGACGATGCGTTTGACGCGGTTCAAGTCACCCACGGCTGCATGCAGCGTGCCGATCAGCTCTATGGCAATAGAGCGCGCGGCGCGCTTGCCTTCTTCTGTGAAGATATTTTTGCCCAATTGCCCGACCCATGGCTTGCCGTCCTGGCGGGCAATGTGGCCGCTCAAAAACACCAAATTGCCGGTCTGTACAAAGGGCACATAGGCGGCAGCCGGGGTGGAAATCGGGGGCAGGGTGATGCCCTGGGCTTTCAGGTTGTCGTAGACGGACATGGGATGCTCCTTTTTTGGGCTAAAACTGTGATTGAGTCTGTGACTGGGATTGGGATTGGGACTGCAATGGCGACGGCGACGGCGAAAGCGTTTGTGATTGTGACATTCCCGCTGCAGGTTCATACGGCGCCACCGTCACGCCAACCGACAGCACATGGTCGGCGCCGCCGTGAATTACACCCCGCAAGGGTGAGACATCACCAAAATCGCGCCCAGTGGCGAGCAGCACGTAATCCTCGCCCGGTGAGCCCCAACCCATGCGGTTGTTGGTGGGGTCAAAGTCGCACCAGCGTGCACCGAGCGGAAAATCTGGCACATAAACGGAGACCCAGGCGTGTGATGCGTCACTGCCGGTGAGCGCTACCTCACCCGGTTGCGGCCGCGTCAAGAGGTATCCGCTGACGTAGCGGGCGGGCAGACCGAGCGAACGCAGGCAGGCGA
>JANMCB010000155.1:0-2990 GCA_031360805.1 Rhodoferax sp. | reverse complement strand
GGTATGCCAACCCGGTCCAGCAGCGCAATCACCCGCGTGCGCGCCTGCGCTGTGGACAGGCCCCGGTGCAACCGGAGCGGCTCTGCCACCTGGTCGCCAATGGTGTGCACGGGGTTCAGGGCGGTCATCGGTTCCTGAAAGATCATGCCGATGCGGTCGCCACGAATTTTGCGCAGTGCATCGTCAGGCAGCCCCACGAGTTCCTGCCCATCAAATTGAATGCTGCCACGCACGGCAGCACTTTCGGGCAACAAACCCAACAATGACAGCGCTGTGATGGATTTGCCACAGCCAGATTCGCCAATCAGGCCCAGCGTCTCCCCTCGCGACAGCGAAAAATTGATGTCACGCACAGCGTCAGCCGGTCCGCGCTGGGTTTGCAGGCGAACGCCCAGGTTTTTAACTTCGAGCAGAGGTTTGACGGCAGACATGGGTGTTGGGTGACTTGGCCTGCAATCAGCGCTGCCGGGCCAGGCGGGGGTCCATCAGGTCGCGCAGCCCGTCGCCCAGCAGGTTCAACCCCAACACCGCCAGCACAATCGCAACGCCCGGAAACACCGCCAGCAACGGGGCCTGGAACAGCAGGGTTTGCGCTTCGGCCAGCATGCGCCCCCAGGAAGGCTGGGGCGGTTGGGTGCCCAAGCCCAGGTAGGACAGCGCCGCCTCGGCCAGGATGGCAATTGCAAAGCGGATGGTGACCTGAACAATCAGCACCGATGAAATGTTCGGCAGTACGTGGTCGATGGTGATCCTGAACGGGCCTTTGCCACACGCGCGCGCTGCCAGCACGTACTCGCGAGACCACACGGCAACCGCCGAGGCGCGCGTGACACGGGCGAAGTTGGGTATGTTGAAAATGCCAATCGCTATGATCGAGTTGACGATGCCGGCGCCGAACACGGCCGTCATCATGATGGCTGACAGGATGGCCGGAAACGCGAAGGTGAAGTCGGCCAGGCGCATGATGGCTTCTTCAACCCAGCCGCGCTTCGCCGCAGCCACCAGACCCAGGCCCGCGCCCACAAACAGGCCGATGGACACCGCGATCACGCCGACCAGAATCGAATTGCGTGCACCTACCAGCAAAAGCGATGCAATGTCGCGCCCAAACGGGTCCGTGCCGAGCCAGTGCGACCAGCCCGGTGGCTGCAATTTGGCTGCCATGTCGATCTCATACGGCGACCAGGGCGTCCACACCCACGACAGCGCCGCTGCCAGCACCAGCAACGTCGTCAACACGGCACCCAGCACAAAGCTTCGATGCTTGAGCGCCCGCGCCAGGAACGCCGTGCCGGCAGGCCCGGAAGGTGGCGTACGCACGGATGCACCCAGGCCAGGCTTCTGAATTGCGCTCATATGTCGCTGGCCTTGACGCGCGGATCGATCACCGCATACAGCACATCCACGATGAAATTCACCACCACCACCATGGTCGCCAGCAGCATCACGCAATTGCGCACCACGATCAGGTCACGGTTGGAGATGGACTGGAATATCAGGCGGCCCAGGCCAGGCAGGTAGAAAACGTTTTCCACCACAATCGTGCCCGCCAGCAGTTCGGCAAATTGCAACCCCATCACGGTGATCACCGGGATCATCGCATTGCGCAGCACATGGCCCCACACCGTGGCCCGTTTCGACAGCCCCTTGGCGCGCGCGGTGCGCACGAAGTCCTCGCGAAACACCTCCAGCACGGCAGACCGCGTGATCCGCGCGAGGATCGCCGCCTGCACCACCGCGAGCGACAGCGCAGGGAGCAACAAAGACTTGAAGCCTTCAAGGATGCCCTCATCCCAGCCTTCGAATCCGCCCGCAGAGAACCATTGAAGGTGCACCGAGAACAGCAAAATCAGCAAAATGGCGAACCAGAAATTGGGAATGGCAATGCCAACCTGGGTGAGGCCCATCAGCCCGACATCCCCCATTTTGTTGTGGTTCGAGGCTGCGTAAATGCCCACACTGAGCGCCAGAACTGTGGTCAGAAGCATGGCCATCAACGCCAGTGGCACGGTCACAGCCAGGCGCTCCAGCACGAGTTCAGCCACGGGCGAGCTGTAGGTGTAGCTCAAGCCGAGATCACCCGTCAACAGGCCGCCCATCCAGGAAAAATAGCGCTCCAGCGGCGGGCGGTCCAGGCCCAGCTTGCTGGCCAATGCGCGAACGGCGTCGGGGGAGGCGTCTGGGCCCATCAGGATCAACGCGGCGTCGCCGGGCAGGATCTCCAGCACCAGAAAGACGACGATGGAGGCACCGACCAGCGTGCCAATGAGTGTCGCGAATCGTTTTAGGAGGAAAAGGCCCATGGATAAATTGAATTGCCCTCATTATGGACAAGACTTTCGCGACTTTTTGCGGGCGCCGCCCTGACAAGCGGGATAATCTGCACCATGGCCCTGATCATCACCGACGAGTGTATTAATTGCGACGTGTGCGAGCCCGAGTGCCCGAACGACGCCATTTTCATGGGCCTCGAAATCTATGAGATTGACCCGCACAAGTGCACCGAGTGCGTTGGGCATTTTGACGAGCCCCAGTGCGTTCAAGTCTGCCCCGTGGCCTGCATTCCGGTGAATCCGCAGTTTGTAGAAGACAATGAAACGCTGTGGCAAAAATACCGGCGTCTGCAGGCTACAGCGGCTTGAACTGACGGTCTTTCCGGGGCTCGTTTGAGCGTCGTTTTGGCGTCGTTTTAGAGAAATAATTAACTTGCAGGTTAATTATTCTCGAAAAAACCGTTCAAAATTTGCAAAAAACCAATAAAATACGGCCCTAACCCTAGCATTATATAAATAGTTTGCTATATAAAACGCAGCAGACAAGATTTAAACTCAAGGCTTGGCTGGCGCCGATTTTTTCACTTTTTTGGGTTTCGCGAGCGGGCCTGCTTTGGCAGCCTTCTCCGGCTTCGGCTGTTTTGCCTTGAACTGCTTGAGTGGCGTGCGCCGCACAGGCGCGGGCTTGGGGGCTTCGACAACGCCCGGCGTCGAGTT
>JANMCB010000151.1:0-1921 GCA_031360805.1 Rhodoferax sp. | reverse complement strand
TTGTCGGGCGTGTCGGGAACCATGGCTTTGGCGATGTTCTGGATGTTGTAGCTGTTGAACGACAACAACCCCGCGCAACGCTCGGGCCACAGCGCTGCGACCACGCAAGCCGCGCGGCCACCCCAGTCGTAGCCGGCCAGGACGGCTTTTGGAACGTTCAACGCGTCCATCAACGCCAGCAAATCAGCGCCCAGCGCCGCCTGCTCGCCTGAGCGAGGTGTGGCACTGCTCAAGAACCGCGTCGCACCAAAGCCCCGCAGGTAAGGCACGTAGACACGGCAACCTTGCGCGGCCAGCAGTGGAGCCACGTCGGCATAGGCGTGAATGTCATAGGGGAAGCCATGCATCAGGAACACCGGCGGGCCGTCGATGGGTCCGGCCGCGTGCAGCGCGACATTCAGTACGCCGGCGTTGATGTGCAGATTCGTCTGGAGGTTTTCCATTGCTATATAAATGATATCAAACTATTTATTAAATACGAGGGCTAGAGGCATAAATGATCACTTTTTTGGCTAAAATGCATCCTGAAACTGTTAAAAATTAACCTGTGAGTTAATTTTACGTCGCAAATTGACGCATCAATACAGCACCACACCGCGAATGGACTCGCCGCTTTTCATCAGGTCAAACCCCTTGTTGATGTCTTCCAGCGGCATGGTGTGGGTGATCAGGTCGTCAATGTTGATTTTTCCCTCCATGTACCAGTCAACGATTTTCGGCACGTCGGTGCGGCCACGCGCGCCGCCAAAGGCGGAGCCCTCCCATTTGCGCCCGGTCACGAGCTGAAACGGCCGGGTTGAAATCTCGGCGCCGGCTTCGGCCACACCAATGATGATGCTGCGGCCCCAACCCTTGTGCGTGCACTCCAGCGCCTGGCGCATCACCTTGGTGTTGCCAATGCACTCGAAGCTATAGTCAGCGCCGCCGTCGGTCAATTGCACAATTGCATCGACCACGTTTTCAGTCTCTTTGGGATTGATGAAATGCGTCATGCCGAATTTGCGGGCCATCGCCTGGCGGGCCGGATTGATGTCTACACCGATGATTTTGTCCGCGCCGACCATTTTTGCGCCCTGGATCACGTTCAAGCCGATGCCGCCCAATCCAAACACCACCACGTTCGCACCGGCTTCCACTTTTGCAGTGAACAGCACCGCGCCAATCCCGGTGGTGACCCCGCAGCCGATGTAGCAGACCTTGTCAAACGGCGCGTCCTTGCGGATTTTGGCCAATGAAATTTCAGGCGCCACGGTGTAGTTGCTGAAGGTGGAGGTTCCCATGTAATGAAAGATCGGCTTGCCGTCCAGGCTAAAGCGGCTGGTGGCATCGGGCATCAGGCCCTTGCCCTGTGTGCCGCGAATCAACTGGCATAAATTGGTTTTGCGCGAGAGGCAAAACTTGCACTGGCGGCACTCTGGCGTATAAAGTGGAATGACGTGGTCGCCCTTTTGCAGGGTCGTCACGCCGGGGCCCACATCCACCACAATGCCCGCGCCTTCATGACCCAAAATGGCGGGGAAGATGCCTTCCGGGTCCGCACCGCTGAGCGTGTAGTAATCAGTATGGCAAATGCCGGTGGCCTTGATCTCGACCAGCACTTCGCCGAACTTGGGGCCTTGCAGGTCCACGGTTTCTATGGTGAGGGGTTCGCCAGATTTCCAGGACTGCGGCTTTGGTTTTCATGGGGTGCCTTTGTCAATTTAATGTTGCGCAACTGCCAAAGGCTTAATCCACCTTGGCGCCAGAAGCCTTCACCACGGCTTCGTACTTCGCCAATTCGCTTTTCATGAACGCCGCAAACGCTTCAGGTGAGTTGCCAACCGGCTCGGCGAGCAAATTTGCGAACCGGGTTTTGGTCTCGGGGGATTGCAGGGCGGCCACAAAGGCCTGATTGAGCTTGACGATCACATCGCGTGGCGTG
>JANMCB010000092.1:0-2754 GCA_031360805.1 Rhodoferax sp. | reverse complement strand
CTGCGCCGCCACCCGTGGGTTTTTGACGGTGCCATTGTCAAGGGCGGCGGCGACCCGGGCGAAACGGTGCGGGTGGAGTCGCATGCGGGCGAATTTTTAGCCTGGGCGGCGTTCAGCCCGGCGTCCAAAATCCGCGCCAGGGTTTGGAGTTTTGTCGAAGCTGATCGGATTGATGCGGCGTTTTTAGGCCGGGTTTGCATGGCTGCGGTCAAGGCCCGGGCGCGGTTTGACATTCCGAGCGACGCGATGCGACTGGTGCACGGTGAATCAGACGGCTTGCCGGGTTTGATTGTCGATCGGTACGGCGACACGCTGGTAGCGCAGTTTTTGTCCGCCGGCGCAGAGCGGTGGAAAGCCGTCCTGTGTGACGCCTTGCTGGCGGCCACCGGTTTGACAAAACTTTATGAGCGCTCAGACGCCAGCAGTCGCGCCCTGGAGGGCTTGCCCGAAGTAAAGGGCTGGCTTCGCGGTGACGGCGACACCGAACTGACTCTGCAGGAACACGGCTGGAAGCTGGCCGTGAACATTGCCGAGGGCCACAAAACCGGCTTTTACCTGGACCAGCGCGACAGTCGCAGAAAATTTGCCGAACACTGCCGGCGCCTGCAGTTCAAGCGTGTGCTCAACTGTTACTGCTATACGGGTGGCTTCACGGTTGCGGCGCTGGCGGGCCTGTCGGCCAACTCGGGCCAGAAACCTGAATTCCACGTCACGTCAATCGACTCGTCCGGCCCCGCCTTGCTCAAAGCCGCGCAGAACGTGGCGCTGAATGGCTTTGATGCGGCTGAAACCACCTTCATGGACGCGGATGTCAACGCCTCGCTGCGCAAGTTTGTCGAGCAGGGCGCAAGCTTTGACGCCATCGTGCTGGACCCACCCAAATTTGCGCCCACTAGCGCGCATGCAGAGCGTGCCGCCCGCGCATACAAGGACATCAACCGGTTGGCGTTCAAGCTGCTCGCGCCCGGCGGTGCGCTGTTCACCTACTCCTGCTCCGGCGGCATCAGTGCCGACCTGTTTCACAAAATTGTGGCGTCTGCAGGGGCCGATGCAGGTGTTGACGGCTACATCACCGAACGTCTGGGCGGCGCGCCCGACCATCCAATGACGATTGCCTTCCCCGAAGGCGAGTACCTGAAAGGCCTCGTGGTGATTCTAAAGTAGCGTGCGAAACGCAAATGAAAATCAGGGCAAAAGCGGCAACCAGCCGGGCCTTGAATTGACCGCTAAACTCCCCATCTGCAGGAGTCGCTTTTGACCCCTTTTTTGAGAACTGAAACATCATGAGTCTGATACCTGCCACCATCCTTACCGGCTTCCTCGGTTCAGGCAAGACCACGCTGCTCAAGCGGATTCTGTCCGAAGCGCACGGCCAGAAAATTGCCGTGATCGAGAACGAGTTTGGCGAGGAAAACATCGACAGTGACATCCTGGTGTCCGAAACCAAAGAGCAGATCATCCAGATGAGCAACGGCTGCATCTGTTGCACCATCCGCGAAGACCTGCGCGGCGCCCTGCGCGATCTGGCCGAGAAAAAACGCAAAGGCGAGCTTGACTTTGACCGTGTCGTCATCGAAACCACCGGCTTGGCCGACCCGGGCCCAGTGGCGCAGACCTTTTTCATGGACGATGAAATCGCTGAAAGCTATCTGCTTGACTCAATTTTGACGCTGGTGGATGCCAAGCATGCCGCCATGCAGCTCAACGACCGCCAGGAAGCGCGCCGCCAGGTGGGCTTTGCCGACCAGATTTTCATCAGCAAGACAGACCTGGTGGCCAAGGCCGAGGTCGATGCGCTGATGCACCGCCTCAAGCACATGAATCCGCGTGCACCGCAAAAAGCGGTTCATTTTGGTGACGTATCACTGGCAGAAGTGTTCGATCTGCGTGGCTTCAACCTGAACGCCAAGTTGGACATCGACCCGGACTTTCTGAAGGAAGACAGCGATGATCATGGCCATGAACAGGCCCATGACCATGCTCATGACCATGCAGAGGGCGAGCATTGCGACCACCCATCCCACGCGGCTGACGCACCGGGCCAAGGGCACGGGCACCACCATCACCATGATGATGACGTGAAAAGCTTTGTTTTCAAATCCGACCGTCCTTTTGATGCTGCCAAGCTTGAAGACTTTCTGGGTGCCATCGTCAATATTTACGGCCCCCGTATGCTGCGTTACAAGGGTGTTTTGCACATGAAGGGCACTGAACGCAAAGTAATTTTCCAGGGCGTGCATCAACTGATGGGCAGCGACTTGGGCCCGCCGTGGGCAGAAGGCGAGCAGCGCGGCAGCAAGATGGTGTTTATTGGTATCGACCTGCCTAAAGATATCCTTCTCCAGGGCATGGAGCAGTGCCTGGTTTAAGCTGGTTTGGCGGGTTCACGAGCCCGCCAGGCTTTTTTACGTTTTGATCTTTTGACACGCACATGATTGTCTCGATTTTGCAACTGATGGGTTTTGGAAAATTGAAACCTGTACACTCGCGCGCCAGTGAAAACTCTGAAGGCATGCACGCGAAGGTGCCTAATAGGGGTATAAGAACGACTGCTATGGAAGCGGCTGGGCCTTCCCCCGAGGTTACAAAATCAGTGCATGCGCAGGCCAGTCCTGCAAGGAGAACAGACGTGAAAGCTAAAGCAAGCAGCCCTAAAGTGGCCGCCAAAGTTCAGGGTCAATCTAAAAAACCGGTTGATGCGGTGAAAGGTGCGGTCAAAAGTGCCGTCAAACCAGTTGGCAACGTAAAATCGGG
>JANMCB010000082.1:0-6185 GCA_031360805.1 Rhodoferax sp. | reverse complement strand
AACCCGGTTCCAAACCGACGACGGCAATCGGCCCTTTGCCGCCCACGTCCAGCTTGCCCACCAACTCGGCCAACGCTGCTTCCAGACGCACGCGCGCGGCCTCTAAAAACCCAAAATCGTACAGCGGACGGCCGCAGCACAAGCGCTGGTCGGGGATCACGGCATCGAAGCCGGCCTGCGCCAGCACCTCGACAGCGGCTTGCGCAATGTCGGGGTCAAAGTTGTCAGAAAACGTATCGACCCACAGCAACACTTGAGGGCGACCCGAGTTGACCGCACGCGCACTGACGGCCAGTGCGCCGTGGGTTGCGCGAAAACTTTGAGCCGCAAATTGAGGTAGCGCACGTGTGGTCGCAATACCCGCCATGCGCTTACCAATTCGGCCAATCACGGGCGCGCGGTTGAGAAAATTGAGCAAGCGAGGTGCCAGCATGGCCAGCGGTGCCCAGTCACCAATACGGCCCATCACCCAGGCTTGGCGTGGCCGACGCTTGCCGCTGCCGCCGTCGGATTTTCTTTGGTAGTAGTGCGACATGAACTCTGCTTTGTAGCTGGCCATGTCGGTATGGGTGGGGCAGTCGCTGCGGCAACCTTTGCAGGCAATGCAGGTGTCCAAGGCGGTCTTCACGGCCTTGCTGCGCCAACCATCGGTGATGACTTCGCCTTGCAGCATCTCCCACAGCAGCCGCGCGCGACCTCGGGTTGATTGGGTCTCTTCGCCGGTGGCACGGTAGCTGGGGCACATGGTGCCGCCGCTGGCCGAGCGGCACTTGCCCATGCCGATGCAGCGCTCCACCGCACGTTGAATGCCGTGCCCCTCGGGCGAGCGGAAATCCAGTTGTGTGTGCACGGTCACGGTCTTGTAGGCGGGGCCCATGCGCAGGTTTTCATCCACCTTGAACGCGTTGACCACCTTCCCGGGGTTCAATCGGGCCCGTGGATCCCAAATGCGCTTGAAGGTTTGCATGGCCTCCATCAGTTCGGGGCCATACATCAAGGGCAAAAATTCGGCGCGCGCCTGCCCATCGCCATGCTCGCCGGACAGCGACCCGCCATAACGCAGCACCAACTGCGCCGCCTCCAGCAAAAAAGCACGCCACTGCCTCACCCCCGCGTGCGAGCGCAGGTTGAAGGTGATGCGCGCATGCACACAGCCGTCACCAAAGTGGCCATACAGGCAGGTGGTGTACCCATGCCGGTCAACCACGGCCTGAAAGTCGCGCAGGTAGTCACCCAGGCGCGCCGGATCCACGGCGGCATCTTCCCAGCCGACCTGGGGGTCGGGTTGGGTCGGGTCAATCGACAGTGCGGTGGCTGATGCACCCGTCTCGCGGATGGCCCAGATGCGTTTTTGCTCGGCAGGCGAGGTCACCACCCGGTGCGATGGCACGGGCCCCTGTGCGCGCAGTGCCAACTTGGCCTGCGCAGCGCTGGCCTGTGCACTGGCATCCGCCAAATCCACCCCACCAAACTCCACCACCACCCATGCTCGCCCTGTTGGCAGCAGACTGATCCCATCGGCGCACAAGCCGCGCGCCTGAAGGCCATGGATCATCACATGATCCAGCCCCTCGACCGCAATAGGCCCATGGGTCATGATCTCGGGAGTGGCGTCAGCGGCGCAGTAGATATCGGGAAAACCCAGCAGCACCAACACTCGCACGGCAGGGCTGTGAACCAGGCGCACTTTAGCCCGCAGCGTCAAGGCACAGGTGCCTTCCGTGCCCACCAGCGCCCGCGCAACATTGAAGCCGTTTTCCGGCAAGAGTTGATCCAGGTTGTAGCCCGAAACCCGGCGCTTGATAGTGGGAAAGCGGCCGCGAATCAAGTCTGAGTATTGATCACGCAGGGCTCGCAGCGCTTGATAGATTTCACCCTGCCGACCACCCGCCGCGACGATGCTTTCGTACTGCGCATCGCTGGTGGGGCCCGTCCAAAACTGAGCACCGTCGTAGGTCAGCACCTCCAGCGCCTCCACGTTTTCCACGGTTTTGCCGGACATAACCGAATGCGCGCCGCAGGAGTTGTTGCCAATCATGCCGCCCAGCGTGCAGCGACTGTGGGTGGCAGGGTCAGGGCCGAAGGTCAGGCCGTGAGCTTGCGCCGCGTCACGCAGTGCATCACACACCACACCAGGTTCGACGACAGCAGTGCCTTGCAGTGGGTCAATCTCCAGAATGCGGTTGCAATGTTTGGACACATCCAGCACCACGGCGTGGTTCACGGTTTGCCCGCACTGCGAGGTGCCGCCGCCGCGCAGCAGCACCGGCGCTTCATGCTCCGCGCAGATACGCAGCGCCTGCGCAAAAGCGTCCAGCGACTTGGGCACCACCACGCCAATCGGCACCTGGCGGTAGTTAGAAGCATCCGCCGCGTAGGCCGCCAGATGGCCTTCGTCAAAACGCACCGCGTCGCCCAACGCGGCGCGTAGCTGGCGCTCGAGCGCTGAGGGTGTTTTGGGCGCGCTGGTAGCTTGCGGTGCGGGGCGGGTAGATGGGGGGGTTGCTTGCATAGTCGGAGGTGTTCTCGAGTGAATTGAGCGCTGCATGGGCGTCAACCCGCCACTGACACCTGCGCCAAACCGGCATCAACGATGAGGTTTTGCCCGGTGATGCCGTCGCTGTCGTCGCTGGCAAGAAACAGTGTGGGGCGCGCGACGTGGCCGGCATTCAGGCGGAACTTGAGGCATTGCAATTCGATGAATTTTTTGTCTTCGTCCGGGTTGCGCCACAACTCGTTTTGCCTTGCTGTGGCGATGGCTCCTGGCACAAGCGCGTTGACGCGGATGCCGTGTTCGCCAAGCTCGCGCGCCAGGCTGCGGGTCATACCTGAAATGGCTGCTTTGGCACTGGTGTAGCCAATCAGGTTGGGGCGACCACGCATCCAACTGATGCTGCCCATATTGATGATGGAGCCGCCCAGAGCTGCGGCCTTGAGTTGGCGCGCCACTGATTGCGTAGCGAAGACGTGGTGGCGCAGGTTGATGTTCAGACAGTTGTCCCAATACTCAGGTGTCAGCTCGTCCAGCGAATGCCGATCATCGCGCCCGGCGTTGTTCACCAGAACGCGGATGGGGCCGAAGCGCACATGCACACGTTCGAGCATGGCCTGCAATGCGGCAATGTCGCGCACATCGCAGGCTTCGTAGTAGGGTGCTTTGAGGCCCGCGCTGGTTATTGACTCAATGAGCGCGTCGCCGCCCTCTGGTTTGGTGCCGCAAAACGTGACTTGTGAGCCCTGCGCAGCAAAGGCTTTGACGATCTCAGCGCCAATGCCGGAGCTGCCGCCCGAGATGAAGACCAGCCTGTCGGCAAGTGAGGGATAGAGCGTCATGGGCATGGGTACGTGGCATGGAACAGGTCAGATTTTTCGGTGATGCAATGGCTCAAGCCGACGCTGGCAACACATCGCTCACCAACACGGGCAGACCGGTGTCAACACTGCGGTGCGCGGCAACGCCCACAGCAACACAGCGCATGCCTTCTTCAAGACCAATTTCCGGCTGCAAGCCCTCGCGTATCGCCTGCGCGAAGCGCACGTGCTCAACATAAGAGGCACCATAGTGCTGCCCCTTGTACTTGATGCTGCTGTCCCACACGTAGCGGTTGTCAACGCCACGGCCACTGCCCGTCGGCGAGCCCCAGACTTGGCGCTGTCCCCAGTCGGCACGGTTGCCGTGGCGCAGCATCAGCGACGGAATCAGCGACTCCAGATTGCCTTTGTCGCCCACGATCATGATGTTTTCTTTGTCGGTCGTGTTCTCCGCAAACATGCAAAGGTCCAACATCGCGCGCGCACCGCTGGCGTATTCGACGATAACGTAGGCGCTGTCCAGAATGTCCGGTATGGTCTGGCCGTTGGGCCCGCTGTAGCGCTCGTTCAGATGGTTTACCCGCTGCCCGCCGGAGGCAAACACACGCACCGCCGGCTCATGCAGAATGAACTCCATCAGATTGAAGTAGTGGCAGCACTTCTCCACCAGAGTGCCGCCGGTGTTGACGCTGAAGCGGTTCCAGTCGTCCACTTTGGGATAGAAGGGTTCGCGATGTTCACGAATGGCCACTTGATGCACCGTGCCCACTTCGCCAGCATGGGCCATTCGAATCATCTCTGCTACAGGGGGCATGTAGCGGTACTCCTGCGCCATCCACACCAAAGCGGCGCGGCCCTTGGCGCGTTGCACCAGGTCCGCGCAATCGGCCAGCGTGGTGCACAGCGGTTTTTCAATCAGCAGGTGGGCACGCATGGGCAGGGCGTGGCGCATCACTTGCGCGTGGGTGAAGTTGGGTGTCGATATGACCACGGCATCGCAGAGGTCGGCGTCCAGCAAATCCTCATAGCGCTCAAACACTTTGGGCTGCGTGGCCGCGCCGTCCAGCAAGGCCGTTGCCAACTGGCGGCTATTGGCGTTGGGGTCGGCCAGGGCCACGATCTGCGCGTGCTCCAGCATCTTGATGTTTTCGATGTGTTCGCGACCCATGCTGCCGCAGCCGATCAGGCCATAGCGAATTGTTTGCATTGCTTGCTTCATCCTTTTAAGCCTCCTTGGGTCAGGCCACCGACAACGCGCTCCTGAAAAATGGCGATCAGTACGGCAATCGGCACAATGGCCACAATGAGTGCGGCGGAAATGATGGGCCACGGAAAACTGAACTCACCCTGGTACATGGTGATGCCCACCGGCAAGGTGCGCATGGATGCACTGGAGTTTAGCGACAGGGCCAGCAAGAATTCATCCCAGGCGTTGACGAAAGCCAAAATACCGGCCGTAAACACGCCCGGTGCCGCCAGCGGAATCACCACATGCCACAGCGTACCCATGCGAGTGCAACCGTCGATCATGGCGGCGTTTTCAAGGTCTTTGGGAATACTTTGAAAAAAGCTCACCAGCACCAGGGTACATACGGGAAGGTTAAGCACCACATAGGGCAACACCAGTGCAGCATAAGTATTGAGCAGGTTGAGCGAGCGCATGGTCTCGAAGATCGGCACCAGCAGCGTGACCAATGGAAACATGCTGGAGGCAATGATGGCTGTGAGAATGAGCTGGCGATGCTTGAGGTTGAGCCGCGCAATCGCGTAGGCTGCAAACGAGGAGACCACCAACGACGCAGCAGTCGCCAACAGAGCCACCGTGAAACTGTTGCTTAAGTATTTAAGCAAGGGCTGGTCGGTAAACGCCTGCACGTAGTTTTGCAGTGTGGGGTTGTGCGGCCAGTAGGTGATAGGTTTTTGCACCAGCTCGACTTCGAGTTTGAGCGAAGTCAGCAAAATCCACACAGCTGGAAAAAACCCGTTGATCACGACCGCGCCAGCAGCCACCCAGCCCAAGCTGCGCGGAGACCATGTGAGATTCATGCCTGATTCCCCACCCGTTTTAGGTACACCGCCGTCACCGACATCGAAATCAAAAACATAAAGACTGCCAGCGTCGAGCCATAGCCCAGATCGAGGTATTCAATGGTCGTCTTGTGGATCAGCATGGCCAGCGTCTCGGTGGAATTGCCGGGGCCACCCTTGGTCATCGTGTAGGGAATGTCAAACGTCTGCAAGGCGGTGATGGTGCGAAAGATCAGGGCGACCACGATGCTAGGCATCAACATGGGAATGGTGATCTGCCAGAACTGTTGCCAGACGCTCGCCCCATCCACCTCTGCGGCTTCGTAGAGTGATTTGGGAATCATCTGCAAACCCGCCAGCAGGATCAAGGCCATGAACGACGACGTCTTCCAGATGATCGTCAAACAGATGGCGGTAAATGCCCAACGCGGACTGAGCAGCCACATGGTAGTTTCATCCTTGCCAAAGCGGCGCAGCACGTCATTCACAAAGCCATATTCGGTGTGGAAAAACCAGGCAAAAATCAAACCTGCAAAACTCAGTGGTAGCGCCCATGGCAACAGCAAAGCCAGGCGCACTGGCCACTTCCTTTTGAACGGCAGATTGGCCAGCAGGGCCAAGCCCATGCCGACCACCAGCGCCCCAGGCACGGTAATCAGCGTGATCAGCAGGGTGTTTTTGGTGGCGTTCCAAAAGTCCTTGTCTTTCCACACATCGGTGTAGTTGTCAAAACCGATGAATTTCACACCGGCACCGCCCGACAGGCGCAGGTCAAAAAAGCTGTTGTAGATGAGTTTTCCAATCGGGTACACCACAATCAGCGCGAGCAGCAAAAAAGCAGGCGC
>JANMCB010000078.1:0-6329 GCA_031360805.1 Rhodoferax sp. | reverse complement strand
CATTTGCCAGCTGATGCGCTCGGGCGCTGTTCGGCATCCAATGAAATGCGCCATCCACCCCGTCATGCGTTGCGCCAGTGAAGGGCTCAGGCGGCTGCCCAGCTCCCAGGCCACAGCGAGCCAGATTTGATAGGCAAAAATCGCAAATCCCGCTTTGGCGCCCAATGATTCCAGATAAGCGCGCGAGTTGTAGTCGCCAACGTCAACAGCGACGATGCGTGCCACGCGGGATGGGTGCATCGCCGCAAATTCGTAGCCAAACATGCAACCCCAGTCATGCAGCAGCAGGATGACCGGTGCATTGGGGCTTGCGAAATCTGCAATCGCATGGATCAGACTGGTCATGTCTGCCAGTGCCACCGGGCGCGGCGGCTTGGACAGGTCAAAGCCCGGCAGCGTGAAGCGCACACAGCGGTAGCGGCCTTTGAGCGCCTGCACGGTGCTGTCCCACAGGCGAAGGTCGTCGGGCCACCCGTGCACCATCACGAGGGTATGCGCACCTTCGCCTTCGACAAAAACATCAACGCCTTGAATCGTGCAGGTGGGAGACATGTCGGGCAGGTCCTGTGTTGGGATGGGTTGCGGTGGTTGCCCCGAGAATCGAGGCCGCCTTGAGACGTGCGAGCGGTCGCTTAAAGGGCGCCGCCGGGCGCCAGGGAAATCAGGTTTGCGCCGACCCGAGGTTCATGGCCTTGACCACGAGCCAGTGCAGTTCCATGAAAACGGGCGAATCGACATTGGCCTGGTAGTGCTTCTGATGACCATGGCGGGTAATGGTGAGCAGACCGGCATCGGCCAGCGCCGTCAACTCCCGCTGAACGGCGCCGCTGCCAGACTGCGCCAGCGCAATCACCTCGGTCGTGAAGAAGCTTCGATCAGGCTCGCCAAACAACACCGCCAGAACGCGTTGGCGACCTTTGGAGAACAGTGCGTCCGCCATACTTGGAGCCGGTGCCGACAACTCCGGTTTTGATTTTTTAATACCCATAATGGGTATATTGTGCATCAAAACCGCAAGTTTGCGCAAATAATTGGCAAAATTGGCCTCTAGCCCTCGTATTTATTAAAATGTTTGCTATATTAATAGTAGTTTCTACAGTTCAACGATTGGGTGACGGAGTGTAGGGGTCTTTCACGATTTCCCTGCAAAAGCAGGTATCGTTTGGGTTTTGAACTTTGCCACACACCCATGAACCCGTTTTCAGGTCTTTCTGCTTTGTCACTGGTGCAAATTTCACCACCGCGAGCTGCACCGTGTGTTCGCCCGTTGTCGCAACGCGTCACCCGATCGGTCTGGATTGCCGCCAGTCTGCTGTTGCTCAATGCCTGCGCCGGGATGGACATTCGTTCGCAGATCGGCGCAAGTACGGCCAGCGGCACGGCGCCTTCGACCGCCGCAGCGCCATCCCCGGGAGCACCTGTGGTCGTGGCTGCAGGCACTGCACCGGCTTCGACGGCTGCGGACGGCGGCGGGGCCGCATCCCGCACAGCAGCGGCCAATGGGCAAACCTCAAAGCCGGTCGACCCCCCGGTACCCACGCCCGTTGCCCCACTTGGGCCACCTGCGCCGGTTGTGCCTGGGGCCGCAGCGACGGCGACGCCTCCCGCCCCGCCCGCCAGCGCCGCCTCAGCCGCCCGACCCCCGGCTGATCCGACAGCGCCCAAACCTTTTGCCGAAATCATCAAGGACGCCAAGCAACAGGCTGGCCTGTTCCCGATCTGGCGCAAAGACGAAAAGGTGTGGATCGAGATTCCGAAGGCCGCTTTCAACAAGCCGTTTCTGTTCACCGTCAATGTGGCCAATTCAGTCGGCGAGCGTGGCCTGTATGCCAGCATGATGCTAAGTGACGCTCTGGTTGAATGGCGGCGCATTGGCAACCAGGTTCAGCTGATCGCACTCAACACCAAATACCGGGGCGAGGGCGGCGCCAAGATCGCCGTCTCGCAGGCGTTTTCACCGAGTCTGGTGGCTGGCATGGCCGTTGCCAGCGCCGAGCATCCCGTGAACAAAGGGGTGTTGGTTGATGCGGGTTTTCTGCTGGCAGACATCGCCGGTTATTCAACCCAAATTGAAGCTGCGTACCGCCTGCCATTTAGCCTGGACCGGTCCAACTCCTTCATTGAAACCACCCGTGCAGAGGCGACATTGAGCACGCTCTCCACCCGCATTCACTATTCGACGCCGCGCATTCCCGCGTCGCCCCTCACGCCGTCACCGGTCCCGATGCCGACGCCGCCTCAGGCCACGCCCGATCCGCGCAGCTTCTTTGTCAGTTTTGTCTACAACTTTGCGGCCATGCCTGAAACGCTCATGGCGCCACGCCTGTCGGATGCGCGCCTGGGCCATTTCACCGAGACCTTCAACGACCTCTCCAGTGACCTCAAAGCCAGCACCCGCGTGCATTACATCAACCGCTGGCGGCTTGAGAAAAAAGACCCCGGCGCAGCCTTGTCAGAGCCGGTCAAACCCATCGTTTACTGGATGGACAAAAACATTCCGCCCAAATACCGCCCGGCCGTTGAAGCCGGCATCGTCGAATGGAACAAGGCCTTCGAGAAAATCGGTTTCAAAAACGCGGTGCTGGCCAAACAGCAGCCTGATGACGCTGACTGGGACAACATGGACGCCGTGCATGCTTCGATCCGCTGGTTTGTTGGCGCTGATGTAGGTTTCGCCCGTGGACCAAGCCACGCCGACCCACGCACTGGTGAAATTCTGGACGCCGACATCGCCATGAGCGACGTGTTTGCGCGGGGCTCACGGCGTTTCATCGTGGAAGACGTCGGCATGACCTCAGACCAGCGCCTGGCCCAGTTGAGCCAGGGCTGGCAAGGGCGCAGGGGCCTGGCGGGCCGGGGCCACGACGCCAGCTGTACCTACGCGCTGGAAGCCGCCGCCGAGATGGACTTTGCCATGGACGTGCTCGAAGCCCGTGGTGACATTGCCCCTGACGGAGCCGAGGCCGAGGCGTTCGTCATGAGTGTCATCACCGACACCATCATGCACGAGGTCGGCCACACCTTGGGGCTCAAGCACAATTTCAAGGCGTCAACCACCATCACCCGAGAGCAGTTGCAGGACAAAGCGTTCACCGACGCCAATGGGCTGTCCGGCTCGGTGATGGACTACAACGCGTACAACATTGCCGTAGAAGGCGAAAAGCAGGGTGCCCTCAATGGGCGAAAGTTGGGCGCTTACGACTACTGGGCGATTGAGTATGCCTACCGCCCGCTGGACGCTGCGACTGAAACGGCTGAATTGGCCAAAATTGCCGGGCGCAGCACCGAAGCGGCTTTGGCCTACGCCGACGACGCCGATGCCGGTGGTTTTGGCAGTGATGGCATTGACCCATTGGCGAACCGTTTTGACCTGGGAGACGACCCGCTGGCCTATTACAAAAAGCGCCTGAAGTTGTCGCAGGAACTTTGGGCGCGGGTGCAGGCGCGCGGTGCCAGGGCGGGTGACGACCCAACGCGCCAGCGCCGCATCCTGCTGGCGGGTTTTGCCCAACTGCAGCGCTCGGCAGAGCTGGTCGGCAAGTACGTAGGCGGCATGTACACGCTGCGGGACCTGCCTGGCACCAACACGGGCCGCGCCAACTTCAAACCGGTGGAGCCTGCCAAACAGCGCGAAGCCCTGCAGTTTTTGGCAACCGGTCTGTTCAGTGCCGACAGCTTTCGCTTTGACCCGAAGTTTTTGTCCAACCTGAGCGTCGATTACAACGAATGGAACCGTGACGGGCCCGTCAACGTGCGCGGCGCGGTGCTGCGGGCCCAAACCACGGCGATGGACCGGCTTCTGGCCGGCGGTACGGCGCAGCGCCTGCTGGACCTGCCCAACTATCTGGAGCCGTCCGAACGCAAGGGCATGATTTCGCTGAACGAGGTTTACGCCACGCTGCAATCGAGCATCTGGAGCGAGTTGAAAACGGGCGTCGAGATTGACGGCCTGCGCCGCAATTTACAGCGCGAGCACCTGCGCCGCATGCAAACCGCGTTGACCCGTGGCGCGCCCAACATGCCGGCCGATGCGCTCAGCCTGGCGCGCCTGCACGCCAATCGCCTTCAGGCCGACTTGCGCGCCGCCGTGGCACGCGCTGGAAGTGCCAGAAGCAGCCAGTCGATTGAAACCCAGGCCCATCTGGCCGAGAGCCTGGGCATCGTGACCGAGGCCCTGCGCGCCACCATGCAGCGCAGCTGATCGCGGCCCATGCGCCTGCCCAACCTGCTGGCGAGCCGTAAAGGCCGCCTGGCGGCATTTTTTCTGCTCTACATGACGGAAGGGATTCCGCTGGGCTTTGGCGCCACGGCGGTGGCCACCCAGTTGCGCAGGCTCGATGTTGGCCCCGCCGAAATTGGCGCGTTTGTCGGATCGTTCTATCTGCCCTGGGCGTTCAAGTGGGCGTTTGGTCCGATGATTGACGTTTTTGTGTCCGAGCGCTGGGGCCGCAGGCGCGGCTGGATTCTGGTGACCCAGGTGTTGATGGCGCTCACGCTCCTTTCCACCGTGCTGCTGGACTTGCCGGCCCAGTTGGGCCTGTTCACCGCCATCCTGCTGCTGCACAACACGTTTGGCGCGATGCAGGACGTGGCCATCGACGCGTTGGCTGTCAACACACTGCAAGATGACGAACGCGGGTTGGCCAACGGCATGATGTTCGCCGGTGCCACCATCGGCGCCATGGTGGGCGGCAGCGGTGTTTTGTTTTTAAGCGGCGTGACCGGATTTCAGCCCACCTTCTATTTTGTGACCCTGTGCATTCTGGCTGTGACGGTGTTTGTGGTGCTGCCGATGAAGGAGGCGGCAGACCCTTCCTGGCAGCCATTTGTCGTCTCGGCCAGGAGTTCCCGCCTGGCCCAGGCCGCGCGTGACATGCGCACCTTTTCAGTCAACTCGTTCCGGTCTTTTCTGGGCAGCCCGGGGGCCTTCGCCGGCCTGTGGTTTTCGTTGCTGCCTGCGGGTGCGATGAGCCTCGGGCTGGCTTTGCAGTCCAACCTGGCGGTTGAACTTGGCATGGACGATGACCAGGTTGCCGTGCTGGGCGTCTGGACAGGGCTCTTGGGCGCGGCGTTTTGTGTGCTGGGCGGCTACTGGTCGGACCGGTGGGGCCGCAGGCGCACACTTTTTGTCTACTTGGCGCTGATGAGCCTGCCGGTCTGGTACCTGATGATGGAAGTGAGCCGTTACGGCTGGGTCATGCCTGTCAGCCCCACCATGACCAACCGGCCGGCCGTGCCGGTGGGCCTGGTCACGGCGCTCTGGATTGCCACACTCACCTATTCGGTGTTTCAGGGACTCATGTACGGCACGCGCTCCGCCATCATGATGGATGTGACCAACCCCAAGGTGGCCGCCACCCAGTTCACCGCCTACATGGCCTTGATGAACCTGGCCATCGCATTTTCAGCCACCTGGCAGGGCATTGCAGTCGAAGCCTGGGGTTACCCCACGACGCTGATGATCGACGGCATCGTGGGCCTGCTGTGCCTGGGCGTCCTGCCCTGGCTCAAACGCATGGAAGGCGCGGCTGCGAACTTCGCCGATGAGCTTGCCCCAAGACGCGCGCGTGGCATGGCGCTGACATTGGGCCTGCTGTGTCTGGCCTGGCTACCTTACAGCCTGTGGCATGCAGCGTTCGGTGCTGCGCAGCCCATCATCGGGACCGTTTTCACGCTGATATTTGTGGCCTCGGCGTTGTTCCTGATGGCAGGCGGCGCGGTGCTGCTGCACCCGCCGGCCTGGGTCGCCCTTGCCAGGGCGTGGCTGGCGCCGCTGCTGTTGCTCATGTATGCGCGCTATTACCTTGACACCATCGGCGGCTGGCTGTCGTGGCTGCTGCCACCTGCAACGTTCAAAGCGGCTGCAGAGGCGGGAATGGCCGCCGTGGCACTCGTCGCAGCCATCATGCTGCTGCAAATGTCACGGCAAACCTGGCGGGAGATGGTGCCGGTCCAAGACAGGCTTGTGGGGTAAAAAAACCGCTACGGGTATCGGACGCAAAAAACCGATCTTCAACTGCCTGCCTGCAACGGTATCAGCGCAGCAGGGCAAACGTTCTCTCAGCCGTCGAAACGGAGAATCCAGGTGTCAGTCAGGTTTTTTCGAATCGTGGGCTAGAATGAGGTCGGCGACTTGTTGCAAGGTGGGCAATGGGTCAACCGCCCCATAGCCGCTCGTTGACAGCGCAGCGGCAGCGGTGGCCCAGCGCGCACTGTCAAAAACACTAAACCCGAGCGAGCGTCTGGCAAGGTACGCCCCGTCAAAACAATCGCCTGCGCCGGTTGCATCAACGGCGTTGATGGCAAATGCAGGAATTTCGCTGACTGAA
>JANMCB010000068.1:0-2878 GCA_031360805.1 Rhodoferax sp. | reverse complement strand
ATCATTCCGGTCAACATCAATTGCCAGGGGCCGCCGCTCACGCCTTTGCATCGCAGCTGGGCCTTTGGTGAAGCGCTGCGATGTGCCTGCGACGAGCAGCCCGAGCGCATTGCGCTGGTTGGCACAGGCGGCATTTCGCATTGGCCAGCCACACCTGATTCCGGCAAGATCAATGAGGCGTGGGACCGCGATTTTTTAGACCGCTTCTGCCGCAACGACAAAGCCGCCCTGCTGGACTACACCGACGAGGCCACCTACCGAGAAGCCGGGCAAGGCGGTTTTGAGATTCGCAACTTCATCGCGGTGGCCGCTGCCGCACGGGGCCGCGCCGAGCTGTGGCATTACCAGCCGATCCCCATTTTTGCCGTCGGCTGTACGATTGCCGTCATGAACATCGCCTGACCCAACCACAGCGACCTGAACCCCGATGCCGCATCTCGTCATTCTCTACACCGCCAACCTCGAAACCAGAACCGACATGGGCACGCTGTGCCGGGCCCTGGCCGACACCATGCTCAGGCAACTGGACGAGAACGGCAAACAGGTATTTCCAACCGGCGGCACGCGAGTGTTGGCCTATCCGGCGGCGCATTCTGCGGTGGCGGACGGCAAGGCCGATTACGCGTTTGCCTACCTCAACGTCCGCATGGCCAGTGGCCGCTCCGACGCCGTCAAACAAAAGGCGGGGGACGATTTACTGGCCACCACCCGGGCCCATTTTGCGCGGCTGCTGGCCACCAGCCACATCGGCATTACCTTGCAGATCGATGAGAGCCCCGGTCAGGTCTACGACGGCAAACTCAGCAGCCTGCACCCCCTTTTTCAAACCCAACCCAACCCATGAAAACACCTGTCAACACCTTCAAGGCCGCCCTCAAAAACAAGGAGGCGCAAATCGGCCTGTGGCTGGGGCTTGCCGATTCGTATTCGACCGAGATTTGCGCGGGGGCTGGTTTTGACTGGTTGCTGGTCGATGGCGAGCACTCGCCCGCCGAGCCCCGCGCCGTGTTGCAGCAGTTGCAGGCGATTGCCGCGTATCCGGCATCGCACCCGATTTGCCGCATTCCCATGGGCCACGGCAATGTGGGCCAGATGATCATCAAGCAGTACCTGGACTTGGGCGTATCGACCTTGCTGGTGCCGATGGTGGACACCCCGGAGCAGGCGCAGAAGATCGTGCAGGCCTCGCGCTATCCGCAAAACGACGACGTGGACAGCCCGACGCGCGGCTACCGCGGCATGGCCGGTGTGCGCGCCTCGCGTTTTGGCCGGCTGGCCAATTACGGCCATGAGGCCAATACGCAAATTTGCCTGCTGGTTCAGGCAGAGTCGCAACTGGCACTGGACAACCTGGAAGCCATTGCTGCGATTGACGGTGTGGACGGCATCTTCATTGGCCCGGCCGATTTGTCGGCGTCCCTTGGCCACGTGCTGAACCCCACCCACCCGGTGGTGCAGGCCGCCATTGACAATGCCATCGGGCGCATCATCAAGTCCGGCAAAGCCGCAGGCATTTTGAGTGCTGACGAAACGCTGGCCCGCCGCTACCTGGACATGGGCGCAACCTTCGTGGCCGTGGGGCTGGAGACCAACTTGCTGGTGCGCCATACGAGCGCATTGGCGGCGCGTTTCAAGACCGCGGTGGCACCCTTGGCCGCAGGCAAGACTTACTGAGCCCGACCCCAACCGCTGTAACTGTCTTTTTCTGGAGGCAACCCCTATGAATGCCGTTTTGAAACCCGAGATCGCGGTGGTGCCACCCGCCGACTTTCACCCCGACGAATGGGCCGCGCGGGTGCAGTTGGCCGCCTGCTACCGCATCTTCGCCATGCTGGGCTGGGTGGAAATGATCTTCAACCACATCACGGTGCGCTTGCCCGATTCGGTCACCCATGGCGAGAAGCAGTTTCTGATCAACCCGTTTGGGCTGCACTACTCTGAGGTCACCGCCCGCAATCTGGTTCGCATTGACTTGACGGGCCGGGTGCTGGATGGCTCAACCAGCGCCATCAACCCGGCGGGTTTCACGGTACACGCTGCCATTCACGAAGGCCTGCCCGATGCCCACTGCATCATGCACACCCACACCACGGCGGGCGTGGCAGTCGCCTGCCTGCAAGGAGGTTTGCAGCAGACCAATTTTTACACCGCGCAGTTGCACAACATGGTGGCGTACCACGACTTTGAGGGCATCACCATTCACGCCGATGAAGGCCCGCGCCTGCTCAAAAGCATGGGCAGCCGCCAGGCGGTGATTCTGCGCAACCACGGGCTGCTGGCCTGGGGCCAGACGTTGCCGCAAACGTTCGCGATTTTGTGGACGCTGCAGCGCGCCTGCGATGTCCAGCTGGCCACGTTCAGCATGGGTACGGCGATTCCGGTAACCGACGAAGTGGCCGCGCGCTGTACCCGCGATGCCCTGCAATACCCGGACAAGGGCGGCGGGCAGGACATGTTCAACGCGATGGTGCGACAGGTGGACCGGATTGATGCCAGCTACCGTCAATAGGGTCTGCATTTACGGCGCGGGCGCGATTGGGGGCTGGATCGGTGCCGGACTGGCCCGTGCCGGTTGCCAGGTCAGCATGGTGGCGCGTGGCGCAACACTGGCTGCCATTCAGGCCCACGGGCTGCGCGTGCAAAGTGCTCAGGGCACAACCACCCATTCCGTGCAAGCCAGCGCCCGCCCGGCTGACTTGGGGGTTCAGGACCTGGTGGTGATCGCCGTCAAGGCGCCCGCGCTGCTGGAGGTTGCACGCCAGATTGGTCCGCTGGTCGGCCCGGACACCATCGTGCTGACGGCCATGAACGGCGTGCCGTGGTGGTTTTTTCAGGGGTTTGGTGGCCGTTATGCGGGAACCCGGCTGCAGGCGGTCGA
>JANMCB010000061.1:0-6333 GCA_031360805.1 Rhodoferax sp. | reverse complement strand
GCAACTGAGGCCTTGCAGAACGCGACCCAACAGTTGGAAGCGGCACTGGGGGCTGATTCGCCCATTGTGCTGAACGTCAAGCGCGAAGTAACGGACTTGACAGCGCAAAAGTAGGCGCGTCTTTGCGTTGAATCGCCAAGTTTGCAACAAAGCTGAAACAGTTGGCGGAAACCCCCCGCCGTTTGCGATTAACCAGATAGAGCGGCTGCCGCCTTCACCTGCATTGCCTCGCTGGGCACCGGCACAACCATCGACCGCGCTGTAGATGAGCCCCAAAGAGGCACCCAAGGCGTTGCTGAAAACGGTCATATGCACACCGTGTTTTGACAACGTTTGAGGTTTGCTTCAGGACGGCCTTGGGCCACGCAGCCGATAGTCACATCAACGCGCCCGTCTCTGGGTTCTTAGGGAGAAACTGAAATCAAGAAAACTGTACGAAACCGCACAGCGCCGATTCACCTCGATTTTTAGACTCCATGAAACCGACCGAACCCACCCTACCCGAGGAAGCCACCATGTACCACCTTGCACAAACTGCCACCGCCGCAATCGGCGTTGCTGCGCCGCATTTCGATGACCGCAGAAAGTCTCCCCGCCCTCAAAGCAGCCTGATGAACGGCAGTGCGGCCAGCAGTGCCGAGGGTGCCAGGAGCACGGCTCAGTTTGTCAGCAGCCCCGGCGTCAATCTGCTGCGCCTGGCGATGAAAACGATTGACCGCGTATCGCCCGCGCTGGCCGGGCGCCTGACTTACGCGATGATTTCGTCGCCGCCCCGGTATCAGCCAAAACCCTCCGAGCTGGTGTTGCGGGCCAGCGCGCACAAGTGGAAGATCCCGTTTCAGGATGGCTGGCTGCAATGCTACCGCTGGGGCACGGGGCCGGTCTGCCTGTTTGTGCATTGCTGGGGAGGGCGTGGCACGCAGGCTGAGGACATGGTTCGGCAGCTCATTCAAAACGGCATGAGCGTGGTGAGCTTTGACCACCCGGCGCATGGCCTGTCATCCGGCAAAACGGCGGAAATGGTGCGCATGGCAGCGGCGGTGACGGCGGTGATCCACAACGTCGGGCCTGTACACACACTGATTGGCCATTCTTTGGGAGTAGCGGCCAGTGCCATTGCGCTGCGTGACCATGCGCTGGAAGTGGGCCGCCTGGTCTCGATCAGCTCGCTCACGCACTGCATCTGGTTCACTGAAGTGATTGCAGAGTTTCTTGGCATTTCAGCCACCACGGTGGCCCGTGCGCGGCGCATCTTGGACAACAACTACGCGCAACCGGTCGGTTGGGAAGACCTGTCGGTGGTCGACATGATGGCCCGCTTGAGCCTGCCGATGTTGCTGATCCACGACTATGACGATGCGGAAATCCCGTTTGAGCATGGCGTAAAAATCAGCCGTGCCGTGCCCAAGGCTCAGTTTTTGGCGACCACCGGCCAAGGCCATCGCCGGATTTTGAAGGCCCCCGCTGTGCTGGACTTGGTGACCCAGTTCGCCCGCGAAGGCTGGAGCGCAGCATGAAAGCCTTGGCCACACTCATCGTTCGCCGCCGCTTTTGGTTGATCGTCGCCATCGGCCTGCTGACGGTCTTCTTCTCCGCGCAAGTGCGGCATCTGAAAATCGTGATCGACCCGTCGGCCATGCTACCCAAGGCGCACCCGAATGTGATCGGCACCACGGCGGCCGAGACGCTATTTGGCTCCAAGTACGTGGTGGTGATTGGCGTAGGTGCCACTGATGGTGGCTCGGCGATGCAGCCCGCCGTGCTGCAAACCGTGGCCGACCTCTCGCGCGACCTGGCCCGCGTGCCGGGCGTCAAAGCGCACACCCTGCTCAGCGCCACGGCAGAGCGGGCGCGCGCTATCTCTGGCGCGGCCGATGAAATGAAGGTGCAACCCCTGTTGCCCACACCGGTGACGGCGAAAGGCATCGCCGCGCTGTCCACTTTTCTGGCGGACAACCCGATCTATCAGAACACGGTGGTCTCGCAAGACCACACGCTGGCCTCCATCAGCTTCTCGGTCAACGTCGGCCCCAAGGGCTTTCGCGAGGTGATGGACAAAGTGCAGGTGGTGCTGGACAAGGCACAGTCACCGCAGGTCAAAGTCATCTCCAGCGGCACGGCGGTGTTTTTTGCCAATGTGGAGCGCTTCTCGGCCCGCATGGCGTTTTTGTTCCCGATTGCGCTGGTGCTGATCGGGCTGATTCATCTGGAGGCGTTTCGTACCAAGCAGGGCCTGTTTTTGCCTTTGGTGACAGCGATTTTGGCGGTGATCTGGAGCCTGGGCATCATGGGTGCGGCGGGCGTGTCGATGGATGCCTTCAACGCCACCACGCCGATCCTGATCCTGGCGGTGGCCGCCGGCCACGCGGTGCAGATTCTCAAGCGCTATTACGAGGAGTACGACCGCCTTTGCAAGGCCCATCCAAACGATCCGCTGTACTCGCTGAATGACCGCGCCATCGTCGATTCACTCACCAAGGTGGCCCCGGTGATGCTCACGGCCGGCCTGGTCGCCGCGCTGGGCTTTTTTTCGCTGTTGACGTTTGAGATCGCCAACATCCGCACCTTCGGCCTGTTCACCGGCTTGGGCATTCTGAGTGCGCTCTTGATTGAACTGACCTTCATCCCGGCGCTGCGCAGCTACCTGCCTGCGCCGCGACCCAAGCTGAGCGAGGAAGGGGCCGGCAAGCCGCGTGTCTGGGATCGCGTGGCCAACCGCTTGACACAACTTGTGATTCAGCGCCATCGCACCATCATCGCGGGCTTTGCCGTGCTGGCGGTGCTGGCGACGGTGGCCATGTCCAACATCAACCGCGAGAACTCCACCAAGAGCTATTTTGGCGAAGGCCTGCAACTGCGCCAGGAAGACCGGGTGCTGAACGACAAGCTGGCAGGCACCAACACGCTGTATGTCGTGTTCAAGGGCGATCGTGCCGACCACATGAAAGACCCGGCGGTGCTGGCATCCATTGAGTCCGCGCAAAGATTCATCGAAACACTGCCGGACGTGGGCAAAACCATTTCCATCGTGGATTTGCTCAAGCAGATGAACCGGGCGATGAACGCAGGAGCCCAGAGCGCCTACGCCATCCCCGCCACGGCAGAACTGGTCTCGCAGTATTTGCTGTTGTATTCCATGTCGGGCCAGCCGACCGATTTTGATGCCTACATCGACTACGGCTACCGCAACGCCAACCTGCAAGTCTGGATGAAGAACGACAGCAGCAAATACGCCGAAAGCGTGGTGTCGCGCATTCGCCAGCACATCGAGCCCCTGCTTCCCAAAGGCGTGACGATTCAGATTGGCGGTAGTGTGCCCCAGACGTCGGCCTTGAGCGAGACGCTGGTGGACGGCAAGATGCTGAATATCGCGCAGATGATGGGTTTTGTGTTTGTCGCAGGCTGCCTGGTCTTTCGCTCGCTCGTGGCCGGGTTTTACCTCGCGCTGCCGCTGCTGTTCACCGTGCTGGTGAACTTTGGGGTGATGGGCCTCACGGGCATTCCGCTGAATACTCCCAACTCGGTGAGCTCAGCCATGGCGATTGGCATTGGTGCAGATTACGCCATCTATTTGCTGTACCGCATCCGCGAAGAGCTGCAAAAAACGGCTGATGTGGATACCGCCCTGTTCAACGTGATGAGAACGGCGGGCAAGGCCGTGGTGTACGTGGCCAGCGCGATCACCTGCGGCTATGCGGTGCTGATGCTGTCGTTCAACTTTTATGTCCATATCTGGTTTGGCTTGTTGATCGTGCTTTCGATGGTCGTCAGCGCCACCACGGCCCTGGTGCTGATCCCGTCGCTGATCAAGCTGGCGACACCCAAGTTCCTTTTGGGCAAGGGATTGGACTCCGACGAAGAACCTGGGTTATTGCCAGCGCGCGCGGTGGTGAAGTCACCCGTCTCAACCGCCATCGGCTGCGTGCTGGCGGCGACCTTGATCGCAGTGGTGGCGATGGCTGGCGCATCAAGCGCGGTGGCGCAGGACATCAGCGCGGCTGAGTTGATGGAGAAAAACTACCAGGCGACGCGCTTGACCAGCTCCATCTCAGAAGCCAGCTTCCGGCTGGTCAGCGCCTCAGGGCAGGAGCGCGTGCGCAAAACCTTTGGCGTGACCAAGCTGCAAAGCGACGGTATCGCTAACCGCCGCGTCATCCGCTTTTTGGCCCCCAGCGATGTGCGAAACACCACCACGCTGCTGGTCGAAAACCCGGGGCGTGATGACGAAATTTGGGTCTACCTGCCCGCCCTCAAAAAGGCACGCCGCCTGGCCAGCAACAACAAGAAGAACAGCTTTGTGGGCACGGACTTGAGTTTTGGCGACCTGGTAGGCCATAAGGCGGCCGACTGGAACCACAAAATTCTGCGCCAGGAGGCGCTCTTGGGCGTAGCGGTGACTGTCGTGGAGTCCACCCCGAAAACCCCCGAGGTGGCGAGCGACTCGGGCTATTCAAAACGGGTCAGTTGGGTTGGCAAGGAGAGTTTCGTCAGCCTCAAGATTGATTTTCACGATGCGGGCGGCGCGTTGCTCAAGACGCTGGAAAACAGCCGCTTGAAGTTGGTGGATGCCGCGCAGAAAAAATACCAGCCCATGGACATTGTGGTGAAGAACTACCAAACCGGGCACGCCACTTACCTGACCATGGAGCGCTTCGAGGCCAACACCCCGGTTGCGGAAAGCTACTTCGTCGCCAGCTACCTTGAGCGGGAGGAGTAAATGACTGCGCCTGCGTTCCCAATGCTTGGCGTCGCCGCGCTTGCGACACTGTTGGCTTTGCAGCCCGCCTTGGCGCAAGCGCAAGATCCCGCAACCCCTGCGTTGCCCATGCCGTTTGGCGAATGTGCACTGGGCCAGTGGACGTCCAACCGCAATCTGGATGACCGCGCCAGCATCACCAGCGCCGGGTGTGTGGTCAACTGGAAGCCGAAGCTCGGTGCCGACTTGCGGCTGGGCTTGAATGTCCGCGCGGGCTGGCAAGACCAGGGCCCGGCAGACGGTGCCAGCCAGCGCATCCGCGAGGCTTACGTTGATTTCGATGCAGAGCCTTTCTCCCTGCGCGCAGGCCGCCAGATCATTGCCTGGGGCCGCGCAGACCGCATCAACCCCACTGATTCGCTCTCGCCGCGCGACTTCACCCTGCTGGTGCCTGATGACGAGCAGCAGCGCAATGGCATTGACGCCGTGCGACTGCGCTACACCATCAGTCCAGCGCTCGCGCTGACGGCGGTGGTGGCCAGGTCCGAGCCCCACGTCACGCCGCTGGGTTCGTTGCCGTCGAACCTTGTACACGCAGAGACGCCGCGCGAAACCGAATGGGCTTTGAAGCTGGACCACAGCGGCAGGGGCATCGACTGGTCGGTGTCTTACTTTGATGGCCTTGAGCACGCCCGGCGCTACCGATTGGATTTCGCCAATCCCCGCGCACCGCTGTTTCGCGGTGACTTTGAGCGGGTGCAAAAACTCGGTGCAGATTTCGCCATCGCAAAAGGCGCGTGGACTTTTCGCGGCGAGATCGCTCATGCCCACCTGCGCCCCGTGGCGCGCCCGGATTGCGCAGCCTGCCCAAGCGACGCGCGCCGTGTGACTTCAGCTGTGTTGGGTGGCGATGTCGATTTTGCAGAAACGATGAATTTCAACGTGCAGGTTTTCGCCAATTTGAAAGAAGACTTTGCTGATCCGGCGGGACTGACGGGCACTTCGCAGACACTCGCGCTCGGCCTGAACCGAATCAACACCGACTACGCGGCGCGGGAAACCGGCCTGACGCTGCGGCTGTCAGACCGCCTCTTGAATGACAAGCTGCGCTGGGAGATCAGCGCCGTGCTGGACCTGAACGGCAACAGCTACGCCATCCGCCCGCGCCTGAGCTACTCTGTCAACGACCACCTGCGGCTGACCGCAGGCCTTGATCATTTCGAAGGGCCATCGCAAAGCACCTTCGGCGCTTTGACCAAGAACAGCGCGATGTTCGCTGCGCTGAGCTGGGTCTTTTGAGGGTCTGGCGAAGGCAAAAAATTAATTTGCAGGTTAATTTCAACGCAAACTATCGGCTCAATTTGCCAAAATACCGATAAAACAGCGCAGACCAGCGGCTTTGGCGACGAAGTCATTCGTGAACGACGTCCTGCGGCAGTGGCACACAACTCGCGCCCAAGCGCCTAGGTTCGCCCCGCGCGCCGGTATTGCATCGCCTCGGCCACGTGCGTCACCTGCGTGCTTTGCGCGCCTGCCAGGTCGGCAATCGTTCGGGCGACTTTCAGGGCGCGGTGCGTGCTGCGGGCGGACCAGCCCAGGCGCGCCGAGGCCACATTCAGAAACTTCAACGCGGCGTC
>JANMCB010000052.1:0-4196 GCA_031360805.1 Rhodoferax sp. | reverse complement strand
CCAACTGATTCCAAAAGCAACTTGACCGGCTTTCATTTCATTGACAGTGTCCGGTGTCTTGATTTCAGCCACATTCTTTTTGATGACCCCTTGATCGACCAGCCTGAGCCACATGTCCATACCCTTTGTCGCGGCGTCTTTGTCCAGCGTCATCTTGCCGGAGGCATCGTTAAACGACTTGCCCATGCTCCAGTACGGCAGCAGGAACGTACACACCGTGCCTTCAATCGGCGCGCCTTGAATGGACAGGCCCTGTAGGTTGGGGTTTTTTTCGCCGTCCTGAATCTTCTTGGCCGCAACGCCCAGTTCGTCCCAGGTTTTGGGCTCCTTGATGCCGTATTTGTCTAACAGGTCTTTGCGGTAGTACATGAACATTGCATCAGCAAAGCCGGGCATGGCGGCCACCTTGCCGTTGACGATGTTGGACTGCGCATAGACCGGCAGGTAGGTCTTCATCACGGCGGGCCCGCCAACGTAGGCATCCAGCGGCTCCAGCCAGCCGGCGCTGAAGTATTGCGCTGGGTTGACAATGTCGATCAGGTAAATGTCAATCGCAGAGTCTTTGGCATTCAGGATCGTGCTCAGGTACTGGCGCTGTAGTTCGGATGTCGCCCCGCCTGTCTCGATGTCGATCTTGACGTTGGGATTGGCCTTTTGGTATCGGTCAAACAGCTTGCGCATCAGGTCGGGTCGCTGATTCTGCCCGCCAGAAAACACACGCAAGGTGGTTTGCTGCGCGTGCGCCTCACTTGCAAGCGTCACAGCAAGTGAAAGGGCAACGAGTGAGCGAAGCAGTGAATGTGTCATGACAGGAACCTCAGTGATAAATTGACGAACTCATACGGATTGCGAGCGCTGTTGTGGTGGGTGATTCAGAGTGCATTGCCCGTTGCCGATGCAAATAGATGCATGCGCGCGTGGGGCATGTAAATTGGTAACACCGTCCCGGGGGATGCCGAAAAGCTGGCCGCACATCGCGCCACGCATTCATTCTGCCCCACCTTGAACGTGACCAGTGTTTCTGCTCCCAGCGGCTCCAGCAAGACGACGGTTGCGGGAATCGACACCGTGGCGCCGCTTTGCTCGGCGTCGAGCGTGAGCGACAAATCTTCGGGCCGAATGCCAAATGTCAGCGCGCTGGTGCCCGCAGCCCGCTGTGCCAGCGCCTGTGGCAACTCAAAGGCCACGCCACCCAAGTCCACGCGTTGGCCCTGTAGCGTACAAGGCACCAGGTTCATCGCGGGCGACCCGGTAAAGCCCGCGACAAATAGCGCTGCTGGCGAGTTGTAGATCTGGTGCGGGCTGGCGTATTGCATTTTGCGCCCAGCACTGAGCACGGCGATACGGTCGGCGAGCGTCATCGCCTCCACCTGGTCGTGCGTGACGTAGATGATGGTGGCGCCCAGGCGCTGATGCAGTTTTTTGATCTCCGTGCGCATTTCGCCGCGCAACTGCGCATCGAGATTAGACAGGGGCTCGTCAAAGAGGAACACTTTAGGTTGGCGCACGATGGCACGGCCAATGGCAATACGCTGGCGTTGGCCGCCCGACAGCGCTGCAGGTTTGCGCTCAAGCATGTGGTCGATCCGCAGGAGCTTGGCGGCATCCTGCACGCGCCGTTTGATTTCTTGCTCGGGCGTCTTGCGCAGACGCAGGCCAAACGCCATGTTCTCGTAAAGGTTCTTGTGCGGATACAACGCGTAGTCCTGAAAAACCATGGCAATGTCACGATTGCGAGGCGGCTCGTCGTTCACCCGCTTTCCATCGATATGGACGTCGCCACTGGTTATCGGCTCCAAGCCCGCAATCATGCGCAACAGCGTCGACTTGCCGCAACCCGAGGGTCCGACAAACACCACGAACTCACCGTGCTTGATGTCCAAATCTATGCCATGGATGACATTTGTTTTGCCGTCATAGCTCTTGATGACCTGACGGAGTTCAACACCGGCCATGGTCAGTAGCCTTGTGCGTGGACTTTCACATCCTGTGCGCGGATCGCCGACAGGACGGTGGCAAACGAGCGCATCATCAAGCCCAGATCGGAGGCGCAGCCGATGTAATCAAAACCCATGGCGCGGTAGACGGCCACGGCCTCGGGCGTGCCGCCCACCGTTCCCACCGTTTTGCCCGCCGTGTGGCAGCGCTTTACACCGTCCGCCATGAGTTTGATCACGTCCTCGTGCATCAGGTTGCCAATATGGCCCATTGCACCACTCAAGTCGCCTGGGCCAAAGAATAACGAATCGACACCGTCCACACTGGCGATGTCTTGCACATGCGCCATCGCTTCGGGTGACTCGATTTGCACGATGACACTGACCGCCTCGTTAGCTAGCTTGAAATAGTCCTTGACGGTGCCGAAGCGCGAGCCACGGCTCATACCCGCCATGCCCCGCACGCCGCTTGGCGGGTACTTGGCGGCCGCAACCGCCTTTTGAGCTTCCGCAACCGTTTGCACGAAGGGAAACATGATGGTTTGTGCACCAGCGTCCAGCACGCGCTTGACCATCACCGTGTCGTTCCACGGCACACGCGTGATGGGCACCATGAATGTGCCTGCGATGGCTTGCAGCAAATGGATCACTTCCATCTGGTCCAGTGGTGTGTGCTCCATATCGACCACCGCCCAGTCAAAGCCGGCGCAACCCATGGCTTCGGCAACCAGCGGCGAGGCCGACATGACCCAACTGCCGACGGCATAGCCAGCCGCAAGATCGGTGCGAGCCAGCATGGATTTGAAAGGATTTTTCATGGTCAAAGTGCTTAAAAAATGTCGGGCTCGGCCGTGGCAGCGGTGCCTTCGAGAAAGTCAAAGTCGCAGCCGTCATGGGCTTGGGTGACATGGTCGGTGTACAGCAGTGTGAAGCCGCGGGCATAACGCTGCGGTGGTTTGACCCACTGAGCCTGTCGTGCGGATAGTTCAGCTGCATCGACATGCAGATGGAGGCGGCGGCTTGGAACATCGAGTTCGATGGTGTCGCCCGTTTTGACCAGCGCCAAAGGCCCACCCACCGCTGACTCTGGCGAGATATGCAGCACACAAGTGCCGTAGTGCGTGCCGCTCATGCGCGCGTCCGACAGGCGCAGCATGTCGCGCACACCCGCCTTGAGCAAACGCGTGGGAATCGGCAGATTGCCCCACTCGGGCATACCGGGCGCGCCAACGGGGCCTGCGTTACGCAATACCAGCACCGTGTTTTCGTCGCAGTCGAGTGACTCGTCCGCCATGGCCTTGAGCATCTCTGGCTGATTGTCAAAGACCAGTGCACGGCCTTTGTGGCTCAACAGGTGCGGCGACGCAGCGCTGGGTTTGATCACAGCGCCATTCGGCGCCAAGTTACCGTAAAGCACCGCCAGCGTGGCGTGCTCACTCACCGGATTCTCCAGGGGCCGGATGACGGTGGCATCGAGTACTTGTGCAGAGGCGATGTTTTGCGCAACTGATTGGCCTGTCACGGTCAGCTCTTGCAAGCTCAGCTTGTCGCTGATTACTTTCATGAGTGCAGGGAGGCCACCGGCATAGTAAAAGTCTTCCATCAACCGGTCGCCACTTGGAAACAGGTTGGCCAGCACGGGCACGAGCCGCCCCATGGCATCAAGATCGTCCAGCCCAAGCGCTACCCCGGAGCGGCGCGCCATGGCGATGATGTGCACGGCCGCGTTGGTGGAGCCACCCAGCGCCATTTGCACCGCCATGGCATTTTGAAAGGCACCTTTGGTGAGTATGCGTGCGGGGGTCAGGTCTTCCCAGATCATGCCCACAATGCGCTCGCCGCAGCTGGTGGCCATGCGCGTGTGCGCCGAATCCATGGCCGGTATGCTGCTTGCACCGGGCAGCGTAAGGCCTAGGGCCTCAACAATGGCAGTCATTGTTGAGGCAGTGCCCATGGTGTTGCAGGTGCCGGGTGCCCGCGTCATTCTGGCTTCTAGCGACTTGATTTCAATCGCGTCAATGTGCCCAGCCTTGTACTCGTCCCAAAACATGCGGGTGTGGGTGCCGGCACCAATGCTGCGTGTCACGCCGTTTTGCACGTGCCGGTCATTCAGCATTGGCCCTGCCGGACAGAACAGGGTCGGGATGCCCATGCTGATAGCTCCCATCAAGGTGCCGGGTGTGGTCTTGTCGCAACCTGCGAGCAACACCACACCGTCACAGGGCAGGCTGCGCAGCAGCTCTTCGACTTCCATCGCCA
>JANMCB010000048.1:0-2574 GCA_031360805.1 Rhodoferax sp. | reverse complement strand
GCGCCTCATCTACGTCAGCCACAAGGGGTTTCTGCCCGGCCCCTACGATCACCGCACCGCACTGGACGAGGTCGTGCAGATGATGGGCGGGCTGGCCTACATGACCGGGCGCGTGGGCGACCCGCTTCGCGCGGGCACCAGCGTGAACGACATCATGGGCGGCATGTTTGGCGCGATGGGTGCCATGGCGGCGTTGGCGCAGCGCGAGAAAACCGGGCTGGGCCAGGAGGTGCAAAGTGCCTTGTTTGAAAACAACGTGCTGCTGGTGGCGCAGCACATGATGCAGTTTGCCGTGACCGGCAAGGCCCCTGACCCGATGCCCAGCCGCATTTCTGCCTGGAGCGTTTACGACGTGTTCACGGTACAGGGTGGTGAGCAGATTTTCCTGGCGGTGGTCAGCAATTCGCAATGGCTGGCGTTTTGCGACGCCTTCGACTTGGCCGCGCTGAAAGCCGACACGCGCCTGGCCAGCAACAACGACCGCGTTCAGGCGCGCGACTGGCTCATGCCCGCATTGCGCTCGCACCTGGCGGCTTTTAGCGCCGCCACGCTCGGCGAGCGGTTTGCGCGCTACGGCCTGCCCTTTGCCCCAATCGCCAAACCGCAGGACCTGCTGGAGGACCCGCATTTGCTGGCAACTGGCGGCCTGGCGCCCATCACGCTGCCCGATGGCCGTGCCGCCAAGACCGTGCTGCTGCCGATCACGTTAGACGGCATGCGCCCCGGTGTGCGGCTGAACCCGCCGCGCCTGGGTGAACACAGTGTTGAGTTGCTGACCGAACTGGGCTACTCGGCAGGCGAGATTGAAATACTCCTTAATCAATAGCAAACTATCTATTAAACACGAGGGCTAGAACCATATATAGTTCACTTTTTGCGTATTTTTCGGCAAAAACAGCGTTAATATACCTAAATTGGGTATATTGAAGTGCAAAAACTGCGGTATTCAATCCGGGGCACATTCAAGTTGGCAAATTTGCGGTTCAACTGCCGGGCAACGCATAATTTCGGGTTACAACTTTCAGAATTCCCACAATGACCGACCAGTATGCCGTCATCGGCAACCCCATAGCGCAAAGCAAGTCACCACTGATTCACAGCATATTTGCGCAAGCGACGAAGCAAGACCTGGAATACGACCGGATCGAAGGCCACAACTTTGCGGCTGATGTGGACGCGTTTCGCGCAAAAGGTGGGCGCGGCCTGAACATCACCGCGCCTTTCAAGCTGGATGCCTTCGCCTATGCCCCCGAGCGCTCCGAACGCGCGCAACTCGCTGGCGCTGCCAACTGCATGAAGTTCGACGGCGACCGTGTCATGGCGGAAAACTTCGACGGCGTGGGCCTGGTGCGCGACGTGGTGCACAACCTTAAAACCCCCCTGGCCGGAAAGCGCGTCCTGATACTCGGCGCTGGTGGCGCAGCGCGCGGTGCCTTGTTCCCGTTCCTGGCAGAAAGACCGGCGCTCCTGGTGATCGCCAACCGCCATGTGGACACCGCCCAGACGCTCGCTGACATCGGCAACAGTGCCGCCACCGCGGCCTCTGCAGTGAAGGCCTGCACCTATGCCGATCTCGATGGGCAGAGCTTCGACCTCGTCTTCAACGCCACCTCCGCCAGCCTCAAAGGCGAGTTGCCGCCGGTGCCGGCGTCGGTGTTTGTCAATGGCCTGCTGGCCTACGAGCTGGCCTACGGCAAAGGCCTCACGCCCTTCCTGCGCATGGCTCGCAACGCCGGGGTAAAACAAGTCGCCGACGGTGTGGGCATGTTGGCCGAACAGGCGGCCGAGGCGTTTGACTGGTGGCGCGGTGTGCGGCCGGACACAGCGGCGGTGATCCAGGCGATCACGATTCCGCTGGTTTGATCACCCACTTTGACCCGTATGCTTGACGCCATGATCCGCAACCCGAACGACCTCACTTCCGCCGTGCTCGCGGTCATGCAGCAAACGCCAGACCCGCGTTTGCGGGAGATCATGGTCTCGCTGGTGTCGCACCTGCATGGTTTCGTGACAGAGGTGAAGCTCACGGAAGACGAATTTCGCGCCGCCACCGCGCTCATCGCCCGCATGGGCCAGCTCAGCAACGATTCACACAACGAGGTGGTGCTGATGGCGGGCTCACTGGGCGTGTCGAGCCTGGTCTGCCTGCAAAACCATGCGGCTGACTCCACCCACAATCTGCTCGGGCCCTTCTGGCGGATGAACTCACCGCGCACTGGCAACGGCGCCTCCATTGTGCGCAGCGCCACACTTGGGCCGCCCATGCACGTGCGGGCGCAGGTGGTCGATGCCGCGCACACCCCTGTGGCGGGCGCGGACGTTGATGTGTGGCATTGCGACGCCACCGGCCTGTACGAAAACCAGGTGGAAGCACGGCAAAAGGGCCATGCCGACATGAACCTGCGCGGCAAATTCACCACCGATGCACAGGGTTGTTTCGATTTCTGGAGCATCAAGCCCGTGGGTTACCCGATCCCGACCGACGGTGTGGTCGGGCCGATGCTCAAGGCGCAACAGCGCCACGCCATGCGGCCAGCCCACGTCCACGCACTGGTGGTCAAGCCCGGCTTCAAA
>JANMCB010000046.1:0-6157 GCA_031360805.1 Rhodoferax sp. | reverse complement strand
CATTCATTTTGTGGTTGACCTTGCGCATGCGGGCAATCAGCTGCTTGCTTTTGGGCTCCAGGAAGACGCGGTTCACACGCCGGTCACCAGGGTCGGCCTCCCGGCGCAGAAATTGAGCCTTCTCCAGCCGGTCGATCAGGCCACCGACTGCGACTTTGCCAATATCAAGCTCTTCGGCCAGCGCCGACTGGGTCATTCCGTCCTGGCGGGACAGGTAGGCCAGCACCCACCATTGCGAACGGGTCACGTTCAGGGGTTTCATGCACCGGTCGAAAGCACTGCGGCGCAGGCGCGAGACGTCGTGGATCAAATGGCCGAGCCGAAGCTCCCAATCAGTGCTGTGTGTGTCTGCGGCCATATGCACCTTCTGCCCTCTCAGGCGTTTTGATCAACCATATCATTACTGTACAGTAGTGTACATAGTGCGCTTGCAGGCATCACGCGTTCTGCAGCCGCAGCGACAATGCTGACTGAACCGTTTATAGTGTGCTTGTGTATTATCCATTGCGTTATGAATGATTCACAATACATCCAGTCAACATGAAGGAGACACCGATGCGGGCCGGGTCGGCTCCACGGGCGAGGTTGTCCATTCCGGCTGCAAGGGCGCCACCATTGCGTTTGCCAAGGCGCTGGCGCGCGAAGTGGCCCGCAGCAATGTCACCGCCAACACCATTTCCCCTGGCCCCACGGACACGCCCGCGATGGACGCGTTTGTCGCCAGCCTCGAACAGGGCCAGGAAATTCGCGATGCCATGGTGCGTGGCGTGCCGCTGGGACGCACTGGCGTGCCGGACGATTACCCCGGCCTGGTGGCCTTTCTGGCCAGCGATGACGCGGCCTTCATGACTGGCCAAACCATCAGCGTGTCTGGTGGTCTTTCAATGCATGGCCACCGTCGCGCCGCTGGTAAACTGGGCGGCTCAGTGCCTTCGCAAAATTGATCCTGTAATTATAGCATACTTTCTATATTCTACAAGGGCTATAGGTCATTCCAATCAGAAACTTGTGAAAATGATCGAAAAGATCGGTCAATAAACCCAATTTGGGTATGTTAGAGTCCTTTCAATCCGTTGCTATCCGGATCAGCCGCTTGCCCAGGTTTTCCCCTCGGTACAACCCGGCGATTGAATCTGGCGCGTGCTCAATTCCCTCCAGTATTTCTTCCAAATATTGCAGCTTGCCGGCACGCAGCCAGACTCTGATGTCCCTGCGCGCGCCTTCAAAATAGTCGGCGTGATCAAAGATCACAAAGCCCTGCATGCGTGCGCGTTTGACCAGCAGGTGGCGTTCAACACGCGGGCCCTGCGGCGGCGGATCCCAGCTTGACACGGAGGCCGTGCCGCAAATCACGATGCGTGCGCCGGGGTTCAAGTGCGCCATGACGGCATCGCTGATAGCGCCTGCGGTGTTGTCGAAATAGACGTCAACACCCGCCACGCAAGCCTCGGCCAAACGCTGCTTGAAGTCAGCTGCATGGCTTGGTTCATGGTGAAAACTTCTGTTTGAAGCAGGTCAAAAAAACTGATGCATGATATATTGCACATGTGTACCATGTACCACCTTACGCTTTAGCGCAAAGCGCCTATGCGCCGGATTATCCAACAAGGAAACAAAGATGGCAGGTCTCTGGTTTGAAGAGTTTCGGATTGAGCAGTCATTCGACCACGAAATCCGCCGCACCGTGCTGGAATCCGACAACATGTGGTTCAGCAATGCCACCTGCAATCCGGCTGCATTGCACATTGATGCGGAATACTGCAAGACCACCGAGTTTGGTCAACCGCTGGTCAACAGCATTTTCACGCTTGGGCTGGTGATCGGCCTGTCGGTACAAAGCACCACGCTGGGGACCACTATCGCCAATCTGGGCATGAGCGACGTGCGCTTTCCCTTCCCGGTTTTCCATGGCGACACCATCCGGGTGCGCACCACGGTCAAAGAGATCAGAGCCAGCAAGTCGCGGCCCAATGCAGGCATCGTCACATTTTTGCACCAGGGCTTCAACCAGCGCAATGAAGAGGTGTGCATTTGCACCCGCCAGGCGTTGATGCTCAGAAAGCCGGTCTGATGAAGCTGCGCTCAATGCTATTTGTGCCGGCCGACAGCGAACGCAAGTTGGGCAAAGGACTGGTCAGCCAGGCAGACGCTCTGATTCTGGATCTGGAAGATGCCGTTGCACCCAGCCGCAAGCTTGGCGCTCGGAAAATCGCCGCCGAGTTCATTACGGCGCACGCCAATGCCGCTGCACCCCGGCTGTTCGTGCGGGTCAATCCGTTTGACACGGCGCTCACCATGGGCGACCTCGCGGCCGTTGTGCAGCCGGGCCTGGCTGGCATCATGCTGCCCAAGCCCGACAGTGCGGCAGACCTGCTGCGTCTGGGCCATTGCCTGGACGCGCTGGAAGCCCGTGCCGGCCTACCTGCGGGCGCCATTGCCATCTTGCCAGTTGCCACCGAGACTGCCAAAGCCATGTTGAACATGAGCAGCTTTGCGCGCCTGGTGCCGCTGCCTCGGCTGGTAGCGGTTACCTGGGGCGCGGAGGATCTCTCCACCGCCGTCGGCGCCATGTCAAACCGCGAAGAAAGCGGCGCTTACTCACCTTTGTACGACCTGGCCGGTTCCTTGTGCCTGTGTGCAGCCGCCGCCGCATCGGTTCCCGCCATCGACACCGTGCACGTCGATTTTCGCGATGCCAGCGGTTTGCAAATGGCCTGCCGGGCATCGCGCCGACGCGGGTTTCGCGGGCGCATGGCCATCCACCCGGACCAGGTCGCCATCATCAACGAAGCCTATTCGCCGTCAGCGGCAGAGTTGGTCCATGCGCAACGGATTATGGATGCCTTTGCCGCAGAGCCCGACGCGGGCGCCTTGAGTATCGACGGTGCGATGGTCGACATGCCGCACCTGACGCAAGCCCGCCGCACGTTGGCGTCGGCTGGCTGATCGAACCCCCGCGTCAAAAGGCGAAAGACCGAAAACCATGGACTTCTCAATCTCCGACGACCACCGCCCACCGTCCCCGAAGGCGTGACTACAATGGTGGGATCGCCACCAAAACAGACAGCGCGGCAAGCGCCAATGGAGTCGCCCTTTTTCTGCTGGACACCAGCTTGCCCGGGTTTCGGCGCGGCAAGAACCTGAAAAAATTGGGCATGAAGGCGCAGGACACCTCCGAACTGTTTTTTGACGAAGTCCGCGTGCCCGGCTCCGCCATGCTGGGCGAGGAAGGCAAAGGCTTCGAGTTGATGATGACCAAGCTGGCGCAGGAGCGCCTGGCCCAGGCGATCCGATCGGCCACCGTGGCGGAAACCGTGATTGATTACACCGTGGAGTACACCGCCCAGCGCAAGGCGTTTGGCAAGACGATTGCCGACTTCCAGAATACCCAGTTCAAGCTGGCGGAACTCCAGACCGAAGCCGTCGTGGGCCGCCAGTTCGTGGACAAATGCATCGCACTTTTCATCAAGGGCGAGCTCGACGTCCGTCGACGCCGTCATGGCAAAAATGTGGCTCAGCAACATGCACTGCAAAGTGGTGGATGAGTGCCTGCAGCTATTTGGCGGCTGGAGCTACATGCCAACCTGGAAAATTTGGAGGCACGCTCCAGGGTCGAACTGGGCTGGACGGCTTTGCAATTCGCTATCAGCCAATAGAGTCAACATCGTAGGTTGAAGCTGGTAAGCCACTACCGTCAATAGACAGCCTTAAACTTGGATTGCTCTGTATGCGCGATCTATCTCCCGCACCCCAGCTTCAATCAAGCTGCCTTGAATGGCGGAATAACCCAACCTGAAATAGGACTGGCTTGCACTGGATGATTTCTTAAAGAAGATATCACCAGGTTCAATCAACACACCACGCGCTGCACAATTTTCGGCCAGGACTTGTGAGTTCAGGCCGTCTGGACCTTTAACCCATGCGCCCGAGCCGCCTTGAGACGGGGTGATACGGAACTGCGGCAGAAATTTTTCAAACGCATCATTCAATCGCTCACGTCGCTCGCGGTAGGTCAAGTTCAGCCTTCGAATAAAAGCGTCGTGGTGACCCTGAGCGATGAAAAGGCTTGCGGTGTGCGCGTTGTTGGCTGGTGTGTGCCGCATGATCAGCCTGCGCAACGCGCGCAGCTCGCGAATCAGCTCAGCAGGTGCCACGATGTAGCCGATGCGCAAACCATGCGCCAGTGTTTTGGACAAACTGCCAAGATAGATCACACGTCCATCCGTGTCCAGGCTCTTCAAGGCCGGTAATGGTCTGCCCGAAAAGTTCAATTCGCTTTCGTGGTCATCTTCGAAGAGCACTACATCGCGTTTTTTGGCCAGTTCCAAAATCTCCTGGCGCCGCTGCAGTGACATCGTGACTGTGGTCGGGCACTGGTGACTCGGTGTCACGAAAACATAAGCGCACTGGCCCATAGCGCGTGAGGCGATCAGCCCATCTGCATCAATTGGCAGTGCTCTCAGGTGGTCACTGCGAAGCAGAAAATTATTGCGCGCATCCGGGTAGCCGGGGTCTTCAATGCCTACAACCGTTTTGCGATCCAACAGCACATTGGCCAGCAGGTAGCAGGCCATTTGCGCGCCCGCCGTAACCAGAATTTCATCTCGCCTTGCAATGATGCCGCGCGCTGGCAGCAGCCGATGCTGAATTTGATCCACCAACGCCTCAGAGTCGCGGTCAACATGGTTTTGTGCCCATTTTTTAACAGCGGGAACAAAAAGCGCCTGGTGAGAGCAAGCGCGCCAGTCTTTGAGCGGCACTAGGCTGGCATCAAACTGGCCGTAAACAAATGGGTAGGCATAGTCTTGCCAATCGGCGGGCTTGATGATATTGCGCTGTCGTCCCAGGCGGGAAACAAGCCGCATACTCCATTTCAAGCCGGATTGCATGGCAGCAGCAGGCGTTGAGTGACTAGCCTGACCCAGCAGAATATCACCATTCACGACCAGCCCACTGCGAGAAGAAGAGATCAAAAAACCTTTGTCTACCAGCATCTGGAAGGCCAGCGACACCGTGTTGCGTGACAGACCCAGGGCAGCAGCCATCGAACGGCTGGGCGGCACCTTGGCACCAGCAGGTACCAGACCCATCAAGATGGAATGCACCATCATTTCCCTGACGCGCCCTTGCAGCGTTGCACTACTGCCGGAGAACTTTGGAAACAGCTTGGCCCAAATGTCCGTGATTTCCTGCTTTTGCCTCATTCTTGCAATCCTGTTGATACGTCAGCTTCGCCGCACCTTGTTGGTGTAATGCACCAAGCAAGGGTATTCCCTGAATCCTTTGAGCGCCTGTCTGGTGCGTATTTCTACAGCACGCTGACAAATCTAGACGTTTCAATTTTGGCACCAAAAGAAAATCAATCTGGCACTATTTAAAAAAATTGGCTTTACCTATTATTCGATTTGTTCACCTGCGAGTCTGCAAGTGAGCGCGTTTCAAATAGCCAAAAAATCTGCAACTTTCTACTGACTGGACACCATGAAACATCTGCTTAAAACCCTATTCATCGGCTCGGCCTTCGCGCTCACCCTGGTTTCACAGACTGGGGCGCAAACCAAAGTGGTGATTGGCCACTTTGGCGACCCGGCGCCCTACAAAGCGATCGTTGCCGACGGAACGCTTGAAAAAGCCACTGGCTGGACCATTGAGTGGCGCCAATTCGCTTCAGGCGCCGAGGTCAACGCGGCCATGGCCTCCGGCGGCATTGTGATCTCCGAGATTGGCTCTTCGCCCCTTTCTGCCGGCCTCAGCTCTGGCCTGGACTATCAGATGATTTCCGTGGGCAAGGTCATTGACAGTTCCGAGGCATTGGTGACCCGAAATGGTTCAGGCATTGACAAGCCCGCCGATCTGAAAGGCAAGCGCATTGCTGTGCCGATCGGCTCCACAGCGCACTTCTCGTTGATGGGCGCATTGAAGATGTACAACCTGACGGAGAAGGATGTGACGGTTGTCGGCATGTCGCCCGCTGAAATCGCGGCCGCCTGGGCTCAAAACGCGATTGACGCAGCTTTCGTCTGGTATCCGGTCCAGGCCAAGATACGTGAAAACGGCAACGTCATGACGACGGCAGGTACCGTTGCCAAAACTGGCTTCCCCACCTTCAATGGCTGGGTCGCTACCAACAAATTCGCCGCAGCCAACCGTGCTGGCC
>JANMCB010000539.1:0-13739 GCA_031360805.1 Rhodoferax sp. | reverse complement strand
ACGTCCCTTTAACATTTCGAGGAGAGAATCATGAGTCTAGGCACCATACTTTTAATTGTTCTGATCCTGATGCTGGTCGGCGCCCTTCCCACCTGGTCGCACAGCAGCAAGTGGGGCTATGGCCCAAGCGGTGGCTTGGGGTTGGTGGTGGTGGTGGTCATCGTGCTTTTGTTGATGGGACGAATCTGACGCCCTGAACCCACAAAGTGATGGCCTTTCAGGCGCGTCGGTGGTGGCTGTTTGTCGCGATTTGGCTGGCGGGCTGCAGCAGCCTGCCGACCATCGTTCCGGACATGGTGCGCGAGGCCAGCGCGGGTGTACGCCTGGAGGGGGCTCGCGGCGTCTTGAGTTCCGCGCAAAGCAAGGCGATTCTGGACCGGCTGAAGAGCCGCAGCCCCGACACCGACATCTTCGAGCGTCACCTGGCGCTTGAAGAGGAGATTGTCGGCAGCCCGTTGACGACGGGCAACGCGGTGCAACTGCTGCAGGATGGCCCGGCCACATACCGCGCGATGTTCGCCGCCATTGAGGCTGCGAAGGACCACATCAACCTTGAAACCTACATTCTGGACGACGACGAGGTGGGGCAGCGGTTTGCAGCGGCTTTGATCGCCAAGCAGCAGCAGGGGGTGCAGGTCAATATCATCCGCGACAGCGTCGGGACGCTGGGCACGCCCATCGCCTTCTTCAAGTCGATGAGTGACACGGGCATCAACGTGCTCGAATTCAACCCCGTCAACCCGCTGTTGGCGCGCAAGGCCTGGTCCTTGAACCAGCGCGACCACCGCAAACTGCTGGTCGTGGATGGCAGCATTGCATTCCTGGGCGGGATCAACATCAGCAGCGTTTACTCGGGCGGCTCGTTCAGCCAGCGTGGCCGTAAAAACCCCGACACCAGCCTGGCGTGGCGTGACACCCATCTGCAACTGCAGGGGCCGGTGGTGGCCGAATTTCAAAAGCTGTTTCTGGCGACTTGGGAAAAACAGAAGGGCCCGGTGCTGGCCGCGCGCAATTTCTTCCCGCCGCCTAAAAGTCCGGGTCGGCAGGTGGTCCGGGCGATTGGCAGCTCCCCGAGTGACCCTTTCAGCCTGATCTACGCGACGCTGATGTCGGCCATCGGTAGCGCCGAGACCAGCATTTACGCGACCAATGCTTATTTCGCGCCGGACCCGCAATTGCTGGCGGCTTTGGAGGCGGCCGCCGGCAGGGGCGTGGATGTGAAACTGATTCTTCCGAGCCAAACCGACTCGTGGCTGGTGTTTCATGCCGGGCGCGGGTACTACGACCGGCTGCTTCGCGCGGGTGTCAAAATCTACGAGCGCCGGGGCGTCATTCTTCATTCCAAAACCGCATTGATTGACGGCGTATGGGCGACGGTGGGTTCCACCAATCTGGACTGGCGCAGCTTCCTGCACAATGAGGAACTGAATGCCGTGATCCTGGGGACGGAGTTTGGAAATCAGGTCAAAGCGATGTTCGACAAAGACCTGGCAGGCTCTGACCCGATTAGTTTGGAGCAATGGCAGCAGAGGCCCCTTGACTTGCGAATCAAGGAGGTGTTCGGCAGAGTCTGGGAGTATTGGTTGTGAACAAGTATCTGGCCGCTTACCTGGCCACCACGTTGACACTCGTTTTGCTGGATGTACTCTGGCTTGGATTCATTGCCAAGCCGGCCTACATGGACGGCATTGGGCACCTGATGGCGGCACGCCCCAACCTCGTGGCGGCAGTGTTGTTTTACCTGCTCTACCCGGCTGGTGTGGTGCTGTTTGCCGTTGCACCGGACGGAATCTCCGCGGGGTGGCAGAAAACCTTCATCAACGCCGCCCTGTTTGGGTTTTTTGCCTACGCAACTTACGATTTGACCAACCTGGCCACCTTGAAGGACTGGCCGGTTGGCCTAGCAGCGCTGGACATGGCCTGGGGTTCGCTGATCACGGCCATTTCGGCGCTGGCGGGCAAGGCGGCGCTGGACAAAATTGCGGCGTCAAGCCTTTGACTAGAAAAAAGGCCGGGTGGCCGGCACAAACCCTGGCTTCGCTAAAGTTTGGTGCCACCCGCCGAAATCTTCCAGCCGATGCCTGAAAAACCTGCTTTGCCCCCACCACCCACCAAACCAACCCGGCGTTGGTCGCTCAAGTGGGTTGTGGGTGTGGGCATGTTGCTGTTGGCAGGGGCATTGGCAGCCTGGTGGTTCACCCGGGCGCCACTGGTGTCGGCAGTCATCGTGCGGGAAGGTCCGCTGGTGCGCAGCCTTCAGTTCTCGGCTCGGGTTTCGACGCTGTCACGCGTTGAAGTGGGCAGCACCTTGACGGGCCGGGTTGCCCAGGTGGCCGTGAACCAGGGTGCGCAGGTCAAAGCGGGTGAAGTCCTCGTCGTGATAGAAAGCGATGAGCTTCGCGCCGCGCTGGAACAGGCACAGGCCGGCAGATTTCAAGCCGACGCTCGCCTTGCCGGATTGCGCAGTACCGGGCGCGCCACGGCAATCGCAAGCGTAACGCAGGCGCAAGCGGTGTTGGTGGCTGCGCAGGCGGAGTCGCAACGAACGCAGGAACTGGTGGCCAAAGGGTTTGTCAGCATGGCCAGGCTGGATGAAGTGCAACGTGCCGTTGCCGTTGCACAGGCACAGCTGGAGGCCGCCAAAGCGCAAAGTGCGGCCAACGCCGAGGGGGGGACAGATGTCGTTCAGGCGCGGGCCCAGGTAGCCGCAGCGGCGTCCACTGCCAACGCGGCACGTGCGCGCCTTGGGCAAACCGCAGTCACTGCACCCGCAGATGCCAAAGTGCTGGCGCGGCTGGTCGAGCCAGGGCAAATCGTGCAACCGGGGCGGGCCCTGCTGAGTCTGGCGCTGTCTGGCCCGCTGCAACTCATTGCGCAGGTCGATGAGCGCTACCTTGAGCAACTTGCACTTGGGCAGTCTGCCAGTGTCGTGGCCGATGCGTATCCAAACGCACCCTTTGCGGCGAAGGTGCTGACCATTGCGCCGCTGGTTGATGCGCAGCGCGGCGCCGTGGAGGTCAAATTTGAAATCGTGGCGCCCTTGCAGGACTTTCTGCGTGAGGACATGACCCTGTCTGTGGAGGTGTTCACCGCAAGGCGCGAGCGGTCACTGGTTGTGCCTCTGGCCGCTTTGAAAAGTGGCGCAAATGTGGTAACCGGTAGCGTGCTGTTGGACGTCGCCGGAAGGGTGCAGGCGCGGGAGGTACGCTTGGGGCTCAGAACGCTGGAGAGCGCAGAAGTGCTGGAGGGCTTGGCCCCGGGTGATCTGGTGTTGCTGGGGGACGCGCCACAGCCGGGTCGGCGTGTGCGCAGCTCGGTGCTGTCACCGGCGGCAGCGGCCAGCGCTGCGCGGCGCTCCGGTAAACCGGAGGATGCTGGCTCGGCTTTGACCAATGCCGTGGGTCGCTGAGCATGTGCCAGCAAAATGATCATGAATAGCTGGCTTGGTTTTGAGCGGCGGGTAGCGGTTCGCTTTTTGCGCGAGGGCCGCTTGCAGACGCTGCTGATCATTGTTGGGGTGGCGGCGGGTGTGGCCGTCATCACCTACATTTCCGCGCTGATCTCAGGGTTGCAAAAGAACACGTTGGAGAAGACGCTGGGGAATCAGGCGCACGTCACACTGAGTCCGCGCGAGGAGATTTTTATTGCTGCAGGCGCACCGGCTGCGGGCACGATCCAGTTGGTGGAGCGCCAGCCGCGCGTTCAGCGGCCACGCTCCATTGACAACTGGCGTGCCATTGTTTCGGTGCTTGACACCACCGCCGGTGTTGCCGCCGTGTCGCCGTCCGTCACCGGCGGCGGGTTGGCGGTGCACAGTGAAGTTTCCAAATCAATTGCGCTGATTGGTGTCGACCTGGACCGTTACGACCGCGTCGTGCAGTTGCGCAGCAAAGTGGTCAACGGCGTTGCCCGGCTGGGACCGGGCGAGGGCATTGTGGGACGGGAACTGGCTGCCGACCTGGGCGTGCAGGTGGGTGACCGTTTGAATATCGTCACCGGTAACGTGTCTGACGCAGTGCGTATCACGGCGCTGGTGGATCTGGGCGTGCGCGATCTGAACCGGCGGGTGGTTCTGGTGCCGTTGCGTACGGCGCAAAGCCTGGTGGGGCTGCCAGGCGGTGCAACCAGCCTGGATGTTTCCCTGGATGACGTTTGGGCGGCCCCGTCAGTCGCCCAGGAATGGGCCAGACGCTGGCCCTACAAAGTGGAAAGCTGGCAGGACGCGAACGCGTCGCTGGTGTCAGCGCTGAACGCGCAATCGGTCAGCACCGCGCTCATTCGGGGCGTGGTGATGGTGGTGGTGGTGCTGGGAATCGCCAGTGTGCTGGTGGTCTCTGTGGTGCAAAAGCGCCGTGAGATTGGCATCCTGCGCGCCATGGGGGCCACGCGGGCGCAGGTGCTGCGTGTCTTTTTGCTGCAGGGTGCCATCGTCGGGGCGAGTGGGTCGGTGCTGGGTGTTCTGCTGGCCTGGGGTTTGATTTACCTCTTTACGGCGTTTGTGCGGGGTTCGGACGGCGCGCCTCTGTTCGCGATCACACTCACGTTGCCGCTGGCGCTGTCGGTTGCGGCGATCGCCACAGTCTGCGGTGTTCTGGCCGCAGTGGCCCCGGCGCGAAGTGCGTCAAAGCTTGATCCGGCACAAGCGATCCGGATGTGAACATGCCGTCCGGTGCAGCCCTGATAGAGCTTGATGGCGTTCGGCGCAGCTACAACGTGGGGCTGCCGATTGAGGCCGAGGTGCTTCACGGCGTGTCGCTGCAGTTGGGGTATGGCGAGTTTGTGGCGCTGATTGGTCCGTCGGGTTCGGGCAAGAGCACGCTGTTGAACGTCATTGGTTTGCTGGAGCGGATGACGGCCGGCAGTTACAGGATTGAGGGCGTTGAAACAGCCGGGCTCGACGATACCGAAATTACCCTGCGCCGACGCAAGACACTGGGCTTCGTCTTTCAATTCCATCACCTGTTGCCTGCGTTCAATGCGCTGGAAAATGTAACGCTGCCAGCACTGATGCGCGAAGGTTGGGTGAGCCCGACCCAACTCGAACAGGCCCGAAACATGCTGGCGGCCGTGGGCCTTGGGGATGCCATGCACAAGCGTCCAGGGGAGCTCAGCGGGGGCATGCAGCAGCGCGTTGCCATTGCACGCGCACTGGTATTGCAGCCGCCCCTGGTGTTGGCCGATGAACCCACGGGGAACCTGGATCAAGCGTCGTCAGACGAAGTTTTCGCACTCATGCGGCGCATGCACGCCGAACTTAACACCTCGTTTCTGGTGGTGACGCATGACCCACGTCTGGCCCAGCGGTGCGACCGGGTCGTCGAGCTAGTCGATGGCAATATCCAGCGCGATGAATCCTCGAAGCGCTAACCGGCAGCCCTTCAGCGCATTGCGTCTTTGACGGCGTCCCGCGCATCCTTGACCACTTCCTTGGCCTTGCCCAGGGTTTTGTCTGCCTTGCCTTCAACCTGCTTTTGCAGACCCTTCGCCTGCTGTTCCTTGTTACCGGTCAGCTCGCCAGTTTTTTGCTGAACTTTGCCCGCGATGTCTTTCAGAGTGCCCTTGGCTTGATCCTTGTTCATGATGAAAAGTCCTTGAATAGAGTTGAATTGAGAGGAGTGTTTTGCTAACCTAGTGAGTCAATTGACTGTCTCACCGGGTTAGATTAAAAAAATTGAGGCTGTGCTTCTGTGCGATGGGCCACATAGGAAAATCGGCGTTACACCCTCAGGGCCCCTCGAGGGTTTGTTCGCCAACGCACTGACAAGCAGGTTGTGGCCGGGAACAATCCGGCCCAAACTGAGAGGAAGTCTTGATGCGCCAAAGGCTGCTGGTTTGTCTCTTTACCCTAATCGCCTGCCCTGCATGGGCCGACGCGGATGCGCCAGTTGCCCTGCGCGCGAAGTACGCCGCATTGGGTGAGCGCCTGAAGGCAAACCAGTTCAACCGCCCGGTGGTGCTGGAGTCACAGGAAACGCCCACTCTCGTTTCGGGTGAGATTCATGCCGTGATCGACCATCCGTTTGCGGCCGTGAGTACCGGTTTGAATGGCCCTGACCACTGGTGCGATGTGATGTCGCTGCCCATGAACACCAAGTATTGCCGGGCGGCAGTCACGCCGGGGGGCACCGTGCTGAAGGTCAATATTGGCAAGAAATCCGCCGAGAGCCTGAAAACCGCTGCGCGGATCGAATTCAAGTATTCGGTGGTTGATGTGACGCCCCAATACCTTGACATCCGGCTGGATGCCAAAGACGGCCCTTTGGGCACCAGCGATTACCGCATCGTGTTTGAAGCGATCCCGCTCGCGGGCGGGAAAACCTTCATCCACCTGACCTATTCCTATGCAGTCAATTTTGCGGGCCGTCTGGCCATGCAGACTTACCTCAGTACGATTGGCCGTGGCAAAGTGGGCTTCACCCGGGTTGGCCAGCAGGCAGACGGCGGGCCAAGGTTCATCGATGGCGTGCGGGGTCTGGTCGAGCGCAACACCATGCGCTATTACCTGGCGATTGACAGCTATCTTGACGCCACGGGCGAGGCACCGCAGGCGGCGCTCGAAAAGCGCCTGCAAAGCTGGTATTCAGCGATTGAACTCTACCCGCGCCAGTTGCACGAGCTGGAGCGCAGCGAATACCTGGCAATGAAGCGCAATGAGTACCAGCGCCAGCAATCGGACAATTAGCGCCCGGGCGCCGCACTGTGTGCGCCATCGCACCGACTTTTCGGTCCAGATTGGCATGATGGGTATTTAGGCTCAAGGAAACTGACATGGACAAATCGAACCCCCCCACAGCGTTTGGCGTCTTCAAGCCGGTCGGCCATGTGGTCATTGCGCTGGACAGCGCCGCGCTGGCGCAAGCGGTTGCCGACAAGTTGCTGGCGCAAGGATTTGCTGCGACTGACCTGGTTCATTACACACCGCAGGAGATGATCAGTCAGGTCGATGCGCAATTGCTGGCGGCCAGCCCGCTGGCTTCGGTCGGGCAAGACCTCAACCTCATCACGGCGCACCGCGCGCTGGCAGAAAGCGGTTGCAGCTTTCTGGTGGTTCACGCACCGCAGGCGGACCAGGTGGCAAAAGTGCGCAGTATTGCGAACAGCATGAATGCCAAGTCGGCTCAGCGCTATGGCGTTCTGATTGTGGAGGAGTTGATGGACCCGCAATCCGGTGAGCGCCAGGTTTTTGAGTCGCCAGACCGGGGGCTGGACGCCGAGGTGACCCCAGAGAAGGCGAGCTGATGCCGTGCAATTTTGGCCAGACGCAGCCTTAATCTGTTCGGCCGACGGTCGTTCAACCGCAGCCTGAACGCCATGACGCGCCTGGCGGTGCGCGTGGGTTCAAAGGCGGTCAAGGCGGCGCTGAAATCTGCGGCAAAGCCCAAACCACGACCAAGGTCAAAGCCAAAGCCGGTCAGAGGACCCGTCGCCCGCAAAGGTACGGTGGCCAGTCCGCGCGCAATGGGTGTGGGCGTCGTGGGGTCGCGCCGCTACCGCCTTTACAAGCCGCCAGGCAGTCAAACCGGGTCGGCGCGGCCATTGCTTGTGATGTTGCACGGCTGCGCCCAGGACGGGCAGGCTATTGCCAGCGTCAGCCAGATGAACCGGATTGCCGCACGCGAGGGCTTCTTTGTGCTCTACCCGGAGCAAGATCGCCTGGCCAACGTGCAGGGCTGCTGGAACTGGTTTGCCACGCGCACCGGGCGGGCGCAGCGCGAGGCTGACGCGGTGATGGCCATGGTCGATCAGGTCTGCAAGGCACAAAGGGTCGATATTGAGAAAGTCGCGATTGCGGGCCTGTCCGCCGGCGCCAGCCTGGCCGGGCTGCTGGCCAGCCGTCACCCGGCCCGCTTTTGTGCTGTGGCGATGCATTCGGGCATTGCGCCAGGCGCAGCACAATCGCAAGCCACGGCGCTTCGGGCCATGCGTGGGCGCGGACCAGCACCCGCAGCGCTGCCGGTGCTGGCCAACGGCCTGCGGCTGCCGGCACTGCTGGTGATTCAAGGCAGTGCCGACCATGTGGTGGCCCCCAGCAACGGGCTTGACGCGGCCTTGCTGTGGGCCGCCTGTGAAGGTGCGAAGCCAGGCGCCGCGCGCTCGGTTCAGCGAGGCCACCGGTACGCTGCGACAGTGACCGACTACAAAGTGGCCGCCCGACTGGTGGCAACCCATTGCCTCATCAACGGGCTGGGCCACGCCTGGAGTGGCGGCGCCAAAGGCCGCGCCTACAGCGACGAAGGCGGACCCGACGCGTCGCGCATGGTGTGGGCGTTCGCCGCAAAGCAGTTCACGGCGGTCGCCAAGTTGCTATTTATTAAGTAGCAAACTATGTATAAAATACGAGGGCTAGAAGCTGATTTTATCGGTAATTTCGGTTTCCAGCGCCTGATTTGCAGTAAAAATTAACCTGCAAGTTAATTATTTTTGAAAGATCCAGCCATGACGCATCAAACCGCTGACGACACGCCCAGCCCCCTGCCAAGGCACCACGCTGCGCACGGGCTGTCCGACAATTTTGCGCTGGCCTTCACGAAACTGCTGCGCCTGATTGCCGACACGTTCTTTGCCAAGCGTTACGGGCATCGCGCCATTGTTCTGGAAACCGTGGCGGCGGTGCCTGGCATGGTGGGCGCCACCATCACCCATCTGACCTGCCTGCGCCGGATGGTCGATGACGAGGGCTGGATCCGCACGCTGATGGAAGAGGCCGAAAACGAGCGCATGCACTTGATGACCTTTGTGGCCATTACAAAACCCACCGTGTTTGAGCGCCTGGTGGTGATGCTCGCGCAGTGGATTTTCTACGTCGGTTTCTTTGTGCTGTACCTGTTGTCGGCGCGCACCGCCCACCGGGTTGTCGGCTACTTTGAAGAGGAGGCGGTTTTGAGCTACACGCTGTATCTGCAGGAAATCGATGAAGGCCGCTCGCCCAATGTGGCGGCCCCGCCCATTGCCAGGCACTACTGGAAGCTGCCTGAGGGCGCCACCTTGCGTGACGTGGTGGTGCTGGTGCGGGCCGACGAGGCGCACCACCGTGACGTTAACCACGGCTTTGCCAGTACGCTGGCGGGGGACCCGCCGGACACCGTCAAATCTGCGCCTTATCCCCCGCATGCGGACAGCTTGCGGCAGGATGCCTGAGCCCAGCGCCATTGAAGCGCTGGGGCATCTGCCAGCGAGGTGGCTATTCCCAGTACGGTGAGCGCTCGTAGTATTTGTAGACGTCACGGTTCCATTGCTCGTCAGCCATGGAAGGCCATTTGTCCGAGTCAAAACCGGGGGCAGCCTGCAGCCGTTCTTTCGATACGTCCAGCACGTATTCATTCTCTGCGGCATCGTACTGAAACGCGCTGAACGGAATGGCGAAAAGCTTCTCGCCCATGCTCAGGAAGCCGCCGAAAGATACAACGGAATAGGCGACTTTGCCGGTGGCAGGGTCAATCACGACTTCCTTGATATCGCCCAGGCTGTCGCCTTTGGAGTTCACGACACTGGTGCCAATGATGGTCGAAGCTTTGACGGGTGAATTTGAAAACACGGCGTGTTGATTCATAGGGTTTCTCCGGTTGGATGAAAGGGTTGTTGTGGAAGGCGCGCCTGGAAAGCCGAGTCAAGGCTTCAGTGCATTCCGGTGTTCAGATTAACGTGGCGTGGCGCCGTTTACTGTGCGAGCGCGCACATTGCGGATAACATTTTCAGCGGGGGTTTCAGAGTGAGATTGCCAGTGCCGTCCTACAGCCATTGACTTGAATGACCTACATCACCTGCAGGCCGGAAATAATAAAGTAACTGTATCTTCATCATCATGAAGCTTTCCGGTCAGTCCGGGACATTTGTTACTTCATTCAAGGATAGAGCATGAAAAAATCTTTCAACCGGGTCTCCGGGTTGGTGCTGGCTGTAGCCGCACTCGCTGCCGCTGGCGGTGTTCAAGCGCAAACCACTTCGGCCAACTCACGCAGCGCATTCGCCGTGTCTGACCGCCCCGTGGTTTACTTGGGTGTTGGTGCAGGGCAAACTGACTACCGTTTGGGCTCGGGCACTGGCCTTTTCGGCTCCGACAACCGCAGCACGGCCTACAACTTCTCGGCCGGCTCGTACTTCACCAACAACCTGGGGGTTGAACTTGGTTACACCGATTTCGGCCGTATCAACCGTGCCGGTGGTGAAACCCGTGCAGACGGCATCAACCTGAGCCTGGTCGGCAAGCTCCCGTTGGGCACATCGTTCAACCTGCTTGGCAAACTCGGCACCACTTACGGCCGAACTGAAGTGAGCTCCAGGGCGGGTTCCGGCATTACCGGTGGCACCGAACGCGGCTTTGGCGTATCGGGCGGCGTGGGTGCTGAGTACATGTTCTCGCCCAACTTCTCAGGCGTGCTGCAGTACGACGTACATGACCTGAAATTTGCCGGCGGCTCCAGCGACCGCGACCGCATCAACGTGACTAGCCTCGGCCTTCGCTACACGTACTAAACAAGCTCGAACCAGTCCAACCCGACCGTCAAACTTTCAGGAAAGCACCGCCATGCCAATCATCACGACTGCCGATAAAACCGCGCTCTATGTCAAAGACTGGGGCTCAGGTCCACCGGTGATCCTGATGCACGGCTGGCCGCTCTCTTCTGACAGTTGGGACGACCAGGCGATGGCTCTGGCCCAGTCTGGTTTCCGCGCGATCTCTTATGACCGACGCGGGTTTGGCCGCTCCTCCCAGCCCTGGAGTGGTTATGACTACGACACGCTGTCGGATGATTTGGCCGAAGTGATCCAGCAAACCGGCGCCCATGACGCCGTGCTGGTTGGCTTTTCAATGGGCGGCGGCGAGGTGGCGCGGTATATGTCGCGCCACGCGGGCGCATCGGTGTCCAAGGCCGTTTTGGTGTCGTCGATTGTTCCCTACATGTTGAAATCGGCTGACAACCCCAATGGCACTGAGCAGAGCGTTTTTGACGGCATGGCACAAGCCATGCAGGACGACCGCGCCAAGTTCTTCGCCAGCTTCTTCAAGGACTTCTTTGGCGTTGGCATGATGACCCACCCGGTGAGCGACCAGCTGATTGACTGGGCGCGCAGCGTTTCCATGCAGGCCAGCCTGAAAGCAACCCTGGAATGCGCAAAGTCATTTGCCACCACCGACTTCAGGCCCGACCTGTCCACCTTCAAGGTGCCGACACTCATCATTCATGGCACAGCCGACAAAACGGTTCCGATTGATGCCTCGGGGCGTGCGGCAGTCAAAGGCATTGCGCAGTCCACCTTGATTGAATACGATGGGGCGCCACACGGCCTGTTTGCAACCCACAAGCATCGGCTCACCAAAGACCTGCTGGATTTCCTGCGTAACTAGCCGCATGGATTGACTGTGGGCTCTTACTTGGGCCGCGGCCGCGTCAATTTTGGCTGCGTGGCCTGCAACCGCCCCGCGCGCAGTTCGCGCACGGCATGTGCTACTGCGCTTGCCACATTGCAGACTTCCTCCTGCACGGCCAAATCGGTGTCCAGCGTTTCATGGCTCGTGGCGTAGTGCTCGTAGTACCCGATGAACCTGTCCAGCTTTGCCTGGGCACCAGCATCGATGAAGCCCATCCAGTCAAGCCAGTCTGACAGCGAACGGCGCGAGTCTTCAATGCCCGCCACATCGCCGTGCACGATCAGGCCATACGCACGCCCGGCCAAGTGCTGCGGGTAGTCCCACCCCGCCATTTCAAGCGCTTTGGCCTTGTCCGGCTTTTTGCCGCCGGTGGCCGTTGGGTCAGCATTGCCGCCGTCAGCGCACACCAGCCGGTCAATCATGAGCTTGAGCGGGCTGGGGCTTTGGTACCAGTAGACCGGTGTGGCGATGATCACGGCGTGCGCAGCCGTCCATCGCTCGTAAATCTCGGCCATCCAGTCGTTGGTCTGGTTCAGTGCGTGGTTGGGGTAGCAACTGCACGGCCAGTGGCACAAAGGCATGGCGGTTGACGCGCAGCCTTTGCAGGGGAAGATGTTGCGCCCATAGTCAGAGGTCAGCAGGCTCAGGTCCAGCAAGTCCGCTTCAATGCCCGCCTTTTCCAGAACCCCCTGAGCCATGCCGACCAGCCGGAAGGTCTTGGAGATTTCGCCCGGGCAGGTGCCATCATTGCGTGCGGAGCCACAGATCAGCAGAACGCGGCTTTTCGTTGCAGGCTCTGACCAAACCTGCTGTGCTGCGTCTAAGCGCTGTTTGGTGGCCACCCACTCGGTCGAAAGATCGTAGTCGGGGTCTGCGTAGCCGGGCCCTGCTTTTTGCGTGAAGGGTGCTTTACGGCCTTCGATGTAAGCGCCCCAGGCTATTTCCTCCAGGCGCGAGATGGAAGGGTCTTCAGCCCGAAACGCGGCATCGATGAACGCAGCGCGATAGCGTTTGCTGAATTCGCTGCGCTGAAGCGGGGCTGGCGCCTGCCCCTTGCGGACTTCGATCATCGGGTTCTCCTGAGGTTTGAAAATTGATCGGTCGGTTGTTTCTTTGCAGCATATTCGCAGGTGCCGGGCGGGTATGTTCGACAGCGCACATAAACGGAAACTGTCACCACCCTGCATTGCAATTCGCTGCAACGGCGGTGACTTTCAAAGTGCTTCGGTTCATCGCGCGATGGAATAACTCCTACAGCCAGCAGGCGTGTTTTCTGATCGACGGTTTTCGCGCCGAAGGGCCAAATTCGATTGCGGTTTGCAATCTGTCCGACAGGGCAGCAATGCGATCAAGAGACCCAATCTGCAACCCCCTCAACTTGAAAGTACTCACCATGACCGGCTCTGACAACATCATCACCGACCCAGTTCAAGCGCGCACCCGGCTTTGGGAAATGATCCAGGACATTCGCTTCGCGATGTTCACCACCCGCCACGGCAATGGCCACTTGCATTCGCGCCCCATGACCACGCAAAACTCCAAGCTGGACGAGGACGCCAGCCTGTGGTTTTTCATGTCCCGCGCGGGCGACCCAGTGGCGGACATTGCGGCGGATCCAACTGTCAATCTGGTCTATGCCGACCCGGATGAGGACACCTACGTTTCAATTTCTGGGACCGCCGCGGTGGTTGAAGACCTGGAGAAGAAGCAGCAACTCTGGACCAAGATGGCGCAGGCCTGGTTCCCGGGTGGCGCGACCGACGCAGACCTCGCATTGGTTCAGGTCCGCATCACGCATGCGAACTACTGGGACATCGACGAGAGCAGGATTGTGCAACTGTTTCACATGGCCCGGGCCGCAATAACCGGCAAGCCGCCGACCCGCCTCGGCGAGCACGCCGAAATTCGGATGGATTGATTTCGATATCTGCATATCTGTAATACCACCATGGCCAAATCCAAATCTGCCCCTCCAGCGTCGGTTGGACCCACGAAAGCATCTCTTAAACCTGCCAAGTCTGCGCGGGTGGCAAGCTCACCCGAAGCCGCTGCAGCGAGGTCTGCAGCAGCACAGAAAGCCCAGGCAGCCGGTGTGCAGGCATTGGCTGCATCAATGCCCTTCAACCGCATCAAGGCGGCCGAGATTGGCCTGGCAAACGCCACTGAGCCACCAGAAGGCCCACAAGCGCAGGCCGCCTCCGCTGCCGTCACGGCAAGTTCTCTCAGTGAGTCCAACCCGTCTGAGAAGACCGGTGCCGGGGTGCCCAAAGTCGGGATCGATCCCGCAAGCGTGTCCCTGGACCACGCTCGGGCAGATGCGTCGGGGCAGTCGCTCACGACCAATCAGGGCGTGCGCGTTGCCGACAAC
>JANMCB010000494.1:0-5919 GCA_031360805.1 Rhodoferax sp. | reverse complement strand
GAAGTCGAGCTGGCCGAAGAAATCCTCAAACTGGTGCCCAGCATGGACATGGTGCGGCTGGTCAGCTCCGGCACCGAAGCCGCGATGAGCGCCATCCGTCTGGCGCGTGGCGCCACCGGGCGCAGCAAATTGATCAAGTTTGAAGGCTGCTACCACGGCCATGCCGACGCACTTCTGGTCAAGGCGGGTTCGGGCCTGGCGACTTTTGGCAACCCAACCAGCGCCGGCGTGCCGCCTGAAGTGGTGCAACACACGCTGGTTCTGGAGTACAACCATATAGAACAGCTGGAAGAGGCCTTTCGCTTGCATGGCCCCGAGCTGGCGTGCCTGATGATCGAACCAATCGCGGGCAACATGAATTTCGTGCGCGCGTCGGCACCCTTCATGAAACGTTGCCGCGAGTTGTGCTCCCAGCACGGCGCGCTGCTGGTTTTTGACGAAGTCATGACCGGATGCCGCGTGGCGCTGGGCAGTGCCCAAAGCGTCTACGCCAGCCTGATTCCAGGGTTTGAGCCCGACATCACCGTGATGGGCAAGGTAATTGGCGGGGGCATGCCGCTGGCGGCTTTTGGTGCCCGGCGCGAGGTGATGGAGCTGCTCGCGCCGCTGGGGCCGGTCTACCAGGCGGGCACTTTGTCGGGCAACCCGGTCGCCACCGCCTGCGGGCTGGCAACGCTGCGTGAAATTCAAAAGCCGGGCTTTTTTGAAGAGCTGTCGCGCAAAACCCGCGCACTTGTAACTGGCCTGCAAGGCGCTGCGGTGGCTGCAGGCGGCGTGCCGTTTTGCGGCGACTCTGAAGGCGGCATGTTTGGATTCTTCCTGCTTCCTGAATTGCCGCAAAACTACGCCCGCGTCATGACCACCGACAGTCCGCGCTTCAACCGCCTGTTCCATGGCCTGCTGGCGCGTGGTGTCTACATTGCACCAGCGCTGTACGAGGCCGGTTTTGTCAGCGCGGCGCATTCCGATTCAGACATTGCCGAGACCATTCAAGCGGCGACTGACGTCTTCAATTCACTATAATATATATAGCAATATTTCTATAGTATACGAGGGCTATATGTCTTTTTGATTGGTAAAATTAGAATTTTGATCCGAAAAGACCTGTTTTTGTGAGAATTTGATATCGCCGGTGATATGAAATTCCGGGAGAAAGCGGTGATTTCGCGGACCCTTGCGTTTGGCAGCGGGGCGTCAATCCCAACCCGATCCGCTTCAACATAGCCCGGCAACAGTGCATGGCAACAGTGCATGGCAACAGCGGCGGCTTGTGTGAATTTGTTACGTCTACTTTACGAAACGTACATTGAACTTGCCAACCGGCAGCACTAAACTTGCGTTAATAGGTTGGGTCCGAGTGAACCAATGGTGACTTCAAGGACCCAAGACCGAATCGCCGCACAGGAGTTTGCAATGAAAAAACTGGTTTTACTGACAATTTTGACCGGCACTGCCGCTGTTTGCGCCGCGCAGGAAACCGCCCGTGTGATTTCCAGCACGCCGGTCATGAGCCAGGTTGCCGTGCCGCGTCAGGTGTGCTCCACCAGCCAGGTTCAAGTTCAAGGGCAAAAATCGGGCGCTGGTGGCATTCTGGGCGCGGTTGCCGGCGGCGCCATTGGCAATTCAGTCGGTGGAGGTGACGGCCGGGCGGTTGCCACCTTGATCGGCATTCTTGGCGGTGCCATGTTGGGCGACCGGATTGAAGGTGGCGGCCAAACGCAAACCCAGAACGTGCAAAACTGCACGACGCAAACCTTTTACGAGAATCGCACCACCGCTTACAACGTGGTCTACGAGTTCAACGGCAGGCAGTATTCGGTGCAAATGCCTCAGGACCCGGGGCCAACGCTGCGCCTTCAGATCACCCCCATAGGTGCCACTGGCGCTGTGAACGCACCGGTCGGGGCAGCCAATAACTATCCGCCCAATGCGGTTTACAGCCAGGGTGACGAGACTCAAGTGGTTGTGGCAACCCAGGTGATCAGCCAGCCGGTCGCGCCGCAAACAGTGATCATCGCCGCGCCGCCGGTGGTGTATTCAACCCAATATGCGCGTCCGTACTACCCGCCGGTTGGCGTCAATCTGAATCTGGGTTGGTCCAACGGTGGCAATTGGCACCATGGACATCACGGCCACGGGCAGCGCTACTGGCGCTGAACCTCGCCCGACGCGTTGCACCCAGAGCTGCAGTCGGCGTGCTTTTTGCCGCTGCGGGCCTCAATGCCGAAAGTGCCGCACGCCCGTAAACACCATCGCCACACCGCGCTCGTTGGCAGCAGCTATCACTTCTTCGTCACGCATGCTGCCCCCAGGCTGAATCACACTGGTTGCGCCGGCATCCACCACTACGTCCAGCCCGTCCCTGAACGGGAAAAACGCGTCACTGGCGACTGACGTTCCTTGAAGTGACAAATTGGCGTGCCCCGCCTTGATGGACGCAATGCGGGCGGAGTCGAGCCGGCTCATTTGACCCGCGCCGACACCCATCGTCATGCCGTCCGCGCAGAACACGATGGCATTGCTCTTGACGTATTTGGCCACTTTCCAGGCAAATAGCAGCGTTTGAAGCTGTTTTGGCGTAGGTTGAAGTGTTGTGACTATTTTCAGGTCTGCCAAAGCCAGTTCATGGTTGTCGGCCGACTGCATTAATAAACCTGACCCAACGCGTTTGACGTCCACCGCGTTTTGCCCCCGCTCCCACGCCGTTTTTCCGCCACGCGCGGGCAGGTCAATCTGCAGAATCCGCACGTTGACCTTGCTTTTGAACACGGCCAGCGCTTCGGGGGTGTAAGCCGGTGCCATCAGCACTTCGACAAACTGCTTTGAAATTTGTAACGCGGCGCGCTCATCCAGCGGACAGTTCAGCGCAATGATTCCGCCAAACGCAGACGTTGGATCGGTCTTGAGCGCCTTGCCGTAGGCATCCGCTGAGTCGATGCCAATGGCCACGCCACAAGGGTTGGCATGCTTCACGATGACGCAGGCGCTGCCATCAACTTCCCGGTCAAACGACTTCACGCACTCCCAGGCGGCATCTGCGTCAGCAATATTGTTGTAGCTGAGCTCCTTGCCCTGCAACTGCCGGGCGGTGACCAAGGAACCGGGCGCAGGGTACAGGTCCCGATAGAAAGCGGCCTGCTGGTGCGGATTCTCGCCGTAGCGCAGGTCCTGCAATTTGACGAAACGGCCATTGGACTGGCCCGAAAACTGGGCGCGTGTGCCATCGGGCCCGATGCTGGAGAGGTAGTCCGAAATCGCGCCATCGTACTGGCTGATGCGGTTAAAGGCCGCTACCGACAGGGCGAATTTCGTCTGGTCAGTCAGCTTGCCATCGCCCTTGAGTTCTGCCAGCACGCCAGCGTATTGCGATGCGTCGGTCAGCACGCCCACGTCTTTCCAGTTCTTGGCAGCACTTCGCACCATCGCCGGGCCGCCAATGTCGATGTTTTCGATGGCATCCTCCAGCGAACACCCCGGTTTGGCAACCGTGGCTTCAAACGGGTACAGGTTGACCACCAGCAGGTCGATGGTGGCGATGCCGTGTTCGGCCAGAGCGGCCATGTGCGCTGGCAGATCGCGCCGCGCCAGCAAGCCGCCGTGAATGGTCGGGTGCAGGGTTTTGACCCGGCCATCGAGCATTTCCGGGAAACCGGTGTGGTCGGCCACCTCGGTCACTGGCAAGCCAGCATCGGCCAGCAATTTGGCGGTGCCGCCGGTGGACAGAAGTTGGATGCCCAGCGCGTGCAGGGCCCGGGCGAATTCGAGAATGCCGGTTTTGTCGGATACGGAAAGAAGGGCGTTCATTGAATCGGCAGTCGGGTTAAAGGTGGAAAGTTGGCGCTGCCTTGCAAGGGCGTTCGGGGTTTCAGGCAAAGGCGCCTTAGAGGCAGGGCAATTCGGCTGGTTACTTGATCAGCTTGTGGTCAAGCAGTTTTTTGCGCAGCGTGTTGCGGTTCAGGCCCAGCCATTGCGCGGCTTTTGACTGGTTGCTGTCCGCCTGCTGCATGACCACTTCAAGCAGCGGCTTTTCGATGGTTCTGACCATCATCTCGTGCATGCCGTCGGGCTCCGAGCCGCGCAGGTCCTTGAAATAGGCCTCCAGGCTGGTGCGCACAGCCTCTTCGATGTGCTTTTTGCTCATGCCGTTTTCTCCAGCAGGGCGTGTTGCTTGGGACTTGTTATTTTGGGGTTCATGGTCTCGTCGTCGTCAATCAACAAAGTGGCCTTGGGCAGGCGGTCCATCTGGACGCCCAAGGCATCAAAAAAGTCGGCGACGGCGCGGGTTTGCGCCTCGCAATCTTCCAGCAGATTCATGGCAGCGCGAAAGGCCTCGCCGCCGGGCAGCGCGCGCACGTACCAGCCAATGTGCTTGCGCGCGGTGCGCACCCCCAGAAACTCGCCGTAAAGCGTGTAATGGTCGTGCAAGTGGGCCAGCGACATGCGTTTGACGTCGTTTACCAGCGGCGGCGCCAGGTGCGTGCCGGTCGCCAGAAAATGGGCAATTTCACGGAAGATCCATGGGCGCCCCTGTGCGGCGCGCCCAACCATCACCGCATCGGCGCCGGTTTGCTGCATCACCTGCTGCGCTTTTTCTGGCGTGGTGATGTCGCCATTGGCCACCACCGGGATCGTCAAGGCTGCCTTCACCGCAGCGATGGTGTCGTATTCAGCGTCGCCGCCATAACCCTGTTCGCGGGTGCGCCCGTGCACGGTCACCATTTGCACGCCCGCGTTCTGTGCGGCCAGCGCAATGCGGGCAGCGTTCTTGTGGTTCTGGCTCCAGCCGGTGCGCATTTTCAGGGTAACGGGCACGCGATGCGGCTCGCAGGCGGCCACCACGGCTTCGATGATTTCAAGGGCCAGCGGCTCGTCCTGCATCAGCGCCGATCCGGCCCACTTGGTGCATACCTTTTTCGCGGGGCAGCCCATGTTGATGTCGATGATCTGCGCGCCGCGCTCAATGTTGTACACCGCCGCGTCGCGCATCATCTGTGCGTCAGTGCCTGCAATCTGGACCGAAATCGGACCCGGCTCGCCGTCATGGTTCGCGCGGCGCGAGGTTTTCAGCGTCTTCCACAAGTCGCGGCGCGACGTCACCATTTCACTCACGGCGTAGCCCGCGCCCTGGGCTTTGCACAGCTGGCGAAACGGCCGGTCCGTCACGCCCGCCATGGGCGCAACAAACAGCGTGTTCGCCAAGGTGATGTGGCCAATTTTCATCTGGACGGTTTGGGAGGGAAACTGGGAGTAAGCGGTGTCAAAAAATTGCGGGCACTTATGGGCACTTTCGGGCGCAAGGGGCTGCGCGGCCTATTCTAGCTGCTCAAAATTTCAGCAATTGAAAGGGCATCCGCTGAACGTCGTCGAAATCTGGAAGCCGCACATGGGGTCCGATCGCCTTGCGCCGCGAGAGGCGATCCCTTGCGTGCCTATACTCGCAGGCAATGCGCAAGCCGCCCCACTGAATGCCCACCCTGCAAGCCTGGATTGACCAACTCCTGACGGCTCTGGCTTTGCCGGAATTTGGTTTGAGCACGGTGTTTGTGGTGTCGTTCATCTCGGCCACGTTGCTGCCGCTGGGCTCTGAGCCCGTGGTGTTTGGCCTGGTCAAGCTCAACCCGGAGCTCTTCTGGCCCGCGATTCTGGTGGCAACGGTGGGCAACACGCTGGGCGGCGCAGTGAGCTGGTGGATGGGTTTGGCGTCGCACAAAGTCGTCGACAAATACCGGCACAACACCACCCATCTCAAAGCGCTGCAATGGCTGGAGCGCATCGGCCCCAAGGCCTGCCTGCTGTCGTGGCTGCCGGGCGTGGGCGACCCGCTGTGCGCGGTGGCGGGCTGGCTCAAACTGCCATTCTGGCCCTGTGTCTTCTACATGGCGATTGGCAAGTTCTTTCGCTACCTGCTGATGACAGCCG
>JANMCB010000493.1:0-4172 GCA_031360805.1 Rhodoferax sp. | reverse complement strand
CAGTCGCCGCTGGCGCATCGCACCGCCTTGCACCCGCTGGTGATGCTGCTGCTGGTGGCCCTGTGGCTGGCGACCGCTGGCCATTGGCCGCTGTGGCAGACCTTATTGTTGGGCACAGAGCCCGGTGACACCGGGCTGCTGCTGGCTACGGCGGTGCTTACCCAACTCACTCTGGGATCGTTGGTCTGGCTGGCCTTGAGCTGTTGGCGCTGGACCTTCAAACCCGCCGTGACGATGCTGCTGATATGGGCGGCTTTAGGTAGCTGTGCCATGTGGCTGCAAATTGCCTCCGGCCAGGCGGTGGCGGTCACAGCCGCGGCTCTGGCTAAATTTCTGGCCAATCCAGCCCATTGGGGCCGCCTATTCAACTGGCAGTGTGGTGTGACGGTTTTGGTCGTGGCCCTGCTGCCAGCCATTCTGATCTGGAAGGCCCGGATCCGCCGCCTCGCGCTGTCGCGCAGCCTGCTCATGAACGCCGTATTGCTGGTTGTCACCTACGGCCTTTTGATTTGGCTTGACGGGCAGTTCAGCCACGTCTTGCCGTCACCGTTGGACCCTCTGGGTTGGCTCGGGAAGATACCGTAAAATTTGCCGATCAGTTCGAAGAATGCTCTTTAACTCTTACCCGTTCCTGATGGTGTACCTGCCGATTTTCTTAATCGGCTTTTTTTTGTTGGGTCGCAAGAATCAGGGGGCAGCAGTCGCTTGGATTGGTATTGCGTCGCTTGCGTTTTACGCCTGGTGGGACTACCGGGACTTGCTACTTTTGTTGGTATCCATCGTTTTCAACTTCGCGGTGGGTACCAAATTGGCCGAGCTGGCAGGTACAGCGCCTGGCAAAAGACTTCTCACCTTTGCAATTGTGATTAACCTGGTGGGGCTTGCCTGGTTCAAGTACGCGGGCTTTGCCGTGGCCAGTGCCAATGCGCTATCTGGTGCAGGCTGGAACGTGCCTGCCATCGCGCTGCCCATCGGCATTTCGTTCTTCACGTTCACGCAGATCGCCTTTCTAGTGGATGCCTGGCAGGGCAAGGCGCGTGAATACAACTTTGCCGCCTATTTGGCGTTCGTGACCTACTTTCCGCACCTGGTCGCAGGCCCCATCCTGCATCACAAGGAGATGGTGCCGCAGTTCATGGATGCCAGCATCCTTACACCCCGCGCAAGGCACTTTGCGATTGGTTTGACGATATTCGTCATTGGATTGGCCAAAAAAGTGCTGATCGCCGACAACCTGGCCCCGTTTGTGAACGATGTTTACCGCAGTCCCAACGAACCGAGCCTTCTGTTGGCTTGGGGCAGCACCCTGGCTTATGCGTTTCAGCTTTATTTCGATTTTTCGGGCTACTCTGACATGGCAGTTGGCCTCTCGCGCATGATCGGCGTGCGCCTGCCCATCAACTTTCATTCGCCCTACAAATCCGTGAATATCGTCGAATTTTGGCGGCGTTGGCACATGACGTTGTCGCGTTTTCTGCGCGACTATCTTTACATCCCACTCGGTGGCAATCGGCATGGCCCGGCGAGGAGACAAGTCAACCTGATTTTGACTATGCTGCTAGGCGGTTTGTGGCATGGCGCGGGATGGAACTTTGTAATCTGGGGTGCCTTGCACGGCTTGTTTCTGGCGGTCAATCATTGGTGGCTTTCGCTCAAAAATCGGCTCGGGTTGAAATCCTGGCCTGGCGCTCGAGTACTGGCCGTTTTGATCACATTCATTTGTGTCTGCTACGCGTGGGTCTTTTTCCGCGCGACAGACCTGCCCGGCGCAATGCAAATTGTCAAAGGCATGACTGGTTTCTTTGGCATTGGCCTTCCGCAAGCTCTGGCCGACCGCTTGCCGGGCTTGACGCGCTGGGGCCAACTTGTAGGCCTGCAGTTTTATCTGGGGGGGGGTGGGCGGTTCATCGAACTTTGGAGTTGGGTTCTGGTGGCGGGTGCCATCGCCTTCCTGGGCCCGAACTCGCAGGAAATTCTGCGCCGCGTTCGCCCGGCGCTTCGCGACCAGGTCTTCAATGTGCCAGTCTTCTCGATGCCGTGGCGGCCCCGCACAGCTTGGGCAGTGGCCATCGGCATTGCGGGGGCTGCGGCATTTTTGTCGCTCTCCAATCCCAGCGAGTTCCTGTACTTCCAGTTTTGACATGTTGCGCCACTCCCTCAGCCGCTACTTGATCGCCTGTGCGCTAAGTTTTGCAGCCGTGGTCGCCGCCGCCGCCGCTGCGGTCATCCTGATTGACCCTTATGGTGTTTTTGCTTGGATCAGCACGGAAGGCTTCAATTCCCGCAAAGTGCGCTTGACGCACAGCCAATTTGAAGTGAGGTCGCGCGTGGCTGCGCAATTGAAGGCTGATGCTTGGATCATTGGAAACTCCCGTGCAGAAATGGGTTTTGACCCCATGCACCCAGCGTTTGCCCAGAACGGCCTGGTCGCGTATAACCTTGCCGTACCGGGCGGTGGTGGTCTGCTGTCGCTCAAACTGGCAGAAGCGCTGTCAACATCGCAAACACCCAAACGCATCATCCTGGGTGTAGATTTCGTCGATTTTCCCGTCCGCCCGGACGCGCTGGAGCCGCCACTTGCGCACTACAAGCCAGATGCTCTTGGGGACACTCTGTGGACGTTGCGCACCGTTTTTTCCGCACGTGCGGCTGTTGATGCACTCAAAACTCTGACGCTGCAAAAAGACCCCTACGCTGCCTACTTAACGCAGCGGGGCTTTAACCCGATTCGAGACTACGTCAAAGAAACCCAATTGACGGGTGCCTACGCCATGTTTGCGCAGAGGGCACAGGAGAGCGCCAAGGTGTATGCCAACAAGCCTCATTCGCTGACGACAACAGCCAGTGAAACTTCGCTGGACTGGCAGGCATTGCAGGCTACGCTTGAACTAGCCAAGCCAGGCACCACCCGGGTTGATGTGATCATCTACCCCTACCACGCGCAGATACGCTGGCTGTTTGCGCAGTATGGTCTGGACAGCCTCTTCAATGATTGGCGTGAGCGTCTGGTGAAATCGGCGCATACGCATGCCGCCAAAAGTGGCGCAGATATCCGGGTGTGGGACTTCAGCGGCTTTACCCCCCATCACTGCGAGGCAGTGCCGCCGCCCAATGATCGCAAAACCCAGCTGAAGTGGTACTGGGAAGGTGGGCACTTCAAAAAGGAGTTAGGTGACCTTGTGCTTGATCAATTGTTTGCGTCTGACGCTGCAGCGTTGGCCACCCTGCCCCAACTGGGCCGCGTCATCACACCCGACAGCTTGCCCACCAAAGTCCAACAAGATCAGATGGATGAAGCCCGTTGCCGCCACGAGTTGCCCGGTTTGCTTGCCGAGGTTGAGCGCGCCGCTGCAAAATTCAAACCGATGGCGATGCCAACAGACTCAACAAAGCAGGACTCAAAGCAGGGTTCAAAATAAACTCCCCTGCCCGCTCAGGTACGACGGGCGGAACTGGCCCACATCATGCGCCACGCGTTCCCGGTTGAAACCCAGCCGGTTGCAGGTTTTCTCAAACCGCTGCTTGATCAAATCGGCCCACAGGCCGTTGCCTTTCATGCGGGTTTTGAAAGCGGCGTCGTAGACCTTGCCTTGCCTGGCTGCCTCCTCGTCAATATTGTGCAGCTCGCGAACGCGCGCCATCACACGGGCTGCGCGGTCGGGGTAGTGCAGGTGCAGCCACTCCTGAAACAGCGGATTCAACTCCCACGGCAAGCGCAAGACGGTGTAAAACGCGCTTCGTGCGCCCGCATCCCACGCGGCCTCCAGCACGTGTTCCATGTCGTCGTTGATGAACGGGATCTGCGGCGCTACGCTCACCCCCACCGGCACCCCGGCGTCCGCCAGCGCGCGAATGGTGCGCAGGCGCCGATGCGGTGCGGCAGCGCGCGGTTCGAGCTTTCGGGTCAATACGCCATCCAGCGAGGTGATGGTCATGTAAACCGAAGCCAGCCCTAGTGCCGCCATGGGCGCCAGCAGGTCCAGGTCACGTTCGACCCCGCTTCCTTTGGTGACGATGGCGACCGGGTGATGGCACTTTTCAAACACCTCCAGCGCCTGGCGGGTGATTCTGAGTTCGCGCTCAACGGGTTGGTAGCCGTCGGTCACGGTGCCCAATGCAATCAGTTTGGGTACGTAGCTGCGCGCCTGCAACTCGCGGGTCAAAACGGAAGC
>JANMCB010000490.1:0-6862 GCA_031360805.1 Rhodoferax sp. | reverse complement strand
CCAGGCCAGCAGCGGCCATGGCCGAATACGTCGAACGTGCGTCATATAAGTCTCCTGATTTTTGGGTTTTGACAAGAACAAAGCTTGCAAACTTCCCTGAAAACCCATGACACAGGGCGGCTGCCCGCTTGTAGATGCGCCTGCGCCAAAATAGTTCAAACAAAAATCGAAGCCAAAAATTCAGCTTCGATCAGCTCCAGTTTGCCCGGCCTCCCAGTTTTTCGGTTCAAATTGCAAGATCATGCAAAACACCCCCTACACCACCCTCATCACAGTGGATCAACTTAAAAACCTGCTGCGTACCGAATCACCCGGCGCGCCCGGGTTAATGGTATTTGATTGCAGCTTTGACCTGATGAAACCCGAATCAGGTGAAGCTGCGTATTTGGCGGCGCACATTCCGGGGGCGGTGTATGTCCATCTGGACCGGGACTTGAGCGACAAGTCGGGCCACGGCGTGAATGGCGGCAGGCACCCACTGCCGTCGCGCGAGAAGTTTGCGGCCTGGCTGGGCCGCATTGGTTTTGACAATGCCATCCAGGCCGTCGTTTACGACCGCCAGGGTGCCAACTATTGCGGTCGGTTGTGGTGGATGCTGAAGTGGGCGGGGCATGACAACGTGGCCGTGCTGGATGGCGGTTTTCAGGCGTGGCAGGCCACTGAAAATGTGAGTTCTGCGCTGCCTACGGCACGCACCACCACCTTCGAGCTCAAGCCTGAACAGGCTCGCCTGGCAGATACCCAGTCTGTCGAAAGCAAGCTGGGGCGGCCGGGTCAGACACTGCTGGACGCCCGCGCCGCGCCGCGCTTTCGGGGTGAAGTCGAGCCGCTGGACCCGGTGGCCGGGCACATTCCGGGGGCACTGAACCGGCCCTTTGGTCAAAACATCGGCGCAGGTGGCAAGTTCAAACCGGCCACGGTTTTGCGGGCCGAGTTCGAAGCTTTGCTGGCCGGGCGCGACCCGGCCACGGTGGTGCACCACTGCGGCAGCGGCGTGAGCGCCGTCCCCAATGTGATCGCGATGGAACTGGCCGGTTTGGGTCGCACCGCCCTGTACGCGGGAAGCTGGAGCGAATGGAGCAGCGACCCCAGCCGCGCCTTCGCACAAGGCTAGCCCGCCACCCTGAATCAGGCTATATTGAGCCGGGCTGGCAGCGCATATGGCGCGGCACCCCGTTGCTGAATACCCCTGACAAAAGGAGACACACCATGGCCAATGCCATCACGCTGGACCCGGGCGACTTTCAATTGCCGTCACTGTACCGCTGGGAAAAGGAGCGCGCCGACAAGATATTCCTGACGCAGCCATTGGGCGGCGGCGCATTGCAGGACATCACCTGGGCGCAGGCGGGCCAGGAGGCGCGGCGCATCGCCACCTGGATACTGGCACAGGGCTGGCCAGCCGGCAGCAACATCGCGATTCTGGGCAAAAACAGCGCCCACTGGATTCTGGCCGACCTGGCGATCTGGATGGCGGGCCATGTGTCCGTTCCGATTTACCCCACCTTCAATGCACAGGCGCTGCGCTACATCCTGGACCACAGCGCGTCGCGCGCCTGCTTTGTGGGCAAACTCGATGACACCGACAGCCTGGGCGACGGTGTGCCGCCGGGTGTGCCGCTGGTCACGCTGCCGCTCTCACCCAAAGGCATAAAGGGCACGTCATGGAAATCGCTGGTGGCGTCCAACGCGCCGCTGCAGGGCGAACCCGCGCGCGACACCGAAGCCCTGTGCACCATCATCTACACTTCGGGCACCACTGGCAACCCCAAGGGCGTGATGCATTCGTTTCGTTCGATGGCGTGGGGCCTCAAAAGCGCAACCAGCAAGGGCCGCGTTTTGATGAATTCCGAAGACCACCTGCTGTCATACCTGCCGCTGGCGCATGTCGCCGAACGCATGCTGATTGAACAAGGCGCGCTGATGTATGGCAGCCATATCTATTTTGCCGAATCGCTGGACACCTTCGTGCAGGACCTGGGTCGCGCCCGCCCATCTGTGTTTTTCTCGGTGCCAAGGCTGTGGGTCAAATTCCAGCAGGGCATTCACACCAAGTTCCCACCGAAAAAACTGAACTTCCTGCTGGGTCTGCCGATTATTGGCGGCATCATCCGCAAGAAAATCCTCAAGGGCCTGGGGCTGGACCATTGCCGTCTGGCGGCTGGCGGCGCGGCGCCGATGCCACCCGATGTGCTGCGCTGGTACCGCGACATTGGACTGGACCTGATCGAGGTTTACGGCATGACGGAAAACAGTGGCGTTTCCCACGCCACCCTGCCCGGCACCATGCGCCCCGGCACCGTTGGCCTGCCCTATCCGGGCGTGGACGCCCGCATCGACAAAGACACCGGCGAAATCCAGATGCGCTGCCCCAGCCTGATGCTGGGCTACTACAAAGACCCGGTACAAACCGCCGACGCATTCACCACTGACGGCTGGCTGCGCACCGGCGACAAGGGCCAACTGGAAGCCGATGGCTGCCTGCGCATAACGGGCCGGGTGAAGGACATTTTCAAGAGCAGCAAGGGCAAGTACGTGGCGCCTGCACCGATTGAAGACCTGCTGGTCAACCACCCGGATGTAGAAGCCTGCGCCGTCACCGGGGCCAATTTTGCGCAGCCCCTGGCGCTGGTGATGCTCTCGGCAGATGCGCTGGCCCGCGCCGCCACGGCTGAGGGCAAACAGGCGATTGGCGACTCACTGACAGCGCATTTAAAGGCAGTGAACAGCCAGCTTGAGGCCCACGAAAAGCTCGATTGCGTTGCCGTGGTGGCCACCACCTGGTCGCCTGAAAACGGCTTCGTCACACCGACCTTCAAGGTCAAGCGTGCCCGTATTGAAGAGTCTTATGGCGACCAGTATGAGGGCTGGTTGCGCGAACGCAAACCGGTGGTGTGGGCCAGCCGTTGACGTGCACCTCGCTGCAAATTTTCCAGAGACACCATGAAAGCCATGAAACTTGTTGATACGACGCTGGTCGCCCTTGCTGTCACCCTGCTGGCGGCCTGTGCGGCACCAAAGCCCGCACCCCTGGCGGCCGGTCCGGAAAAAAACCGCACCTACCGCCTGACGGTCATGCACACCAACGACCACCATGGCCGCTTCTGGAAAAACTCCGACGGCGAGTACGGCATGGCGGCCCGCAAGACGGTGATCGATACCATTCGCGCCGATGTCGCGGCGGGCGGCGGCCACAGCCTGCTGCTGGATGGTGGCGACGTGAACACCGGCGTGCCGGAGTCTGATTTGCAGGACGCCGTGCCGGACTTCAAAGGCATGAACCTGCTGGGTTACGACGCGATGGCGGTGGGCAACCATGAGTTCGACAAGCCGCCGTTTGTGCTGCGCATGCAACGCGACCTGGCGCAGTTTCCCATGCTGGCGGCCAACATCTACAGCGGCACAGAACGGATGTTTGCGCCTTACAAGATTTTCACACTGGGCGGCCTGCGCGTCGCGGTCATGGGCCTGACGACCGAAGACACGCAGAAAATGGCGCACCCGGACAACATGAAGAACATCCAGTTCAGAAGCGCCATCGCCGAGGCAGCCAAACTGGTGCCCGATCTGCGCCAGCAGGCCGACGTGGTGATTGCCGCAACCCATATGGGCCATTACGAAAATGGCAACCATGGCTCGCAAGCCGCGGGCGACGTGGAAATGGCGCGCGCCGTGAACGGGCTGGACCTGGTGGTCGGCGGCCACACCCAGAACCCGGCCTGCATGAAGGCTGAAAACGTGATTGACCGCGCTTATGTGCCCGGCACCGACTGCCAGCCCGAGCGCCAGAACGGCACCTGGATCGTGCAGGCGCATGAGTGGGGCAAGTACGTGGGCCGGGCAGATTTCGAATACCGCAATGGCGAATTCAGGCTGGTCAAATACGCGCTGATTCCTGTCAACCTCAAGAAGACAGTGCGCACGGCGGATGGCAAGTCCAGCAAACAGGTCTACACAAGCGAAATTGCAGAAGACCCCGCCATGCTGGCCATGCTGGCGCCGTTTCAGGAATTTGGCCAGCAAAAATTGTTGGTGAAGGTCGGCAATCTGGATGGCAAGCTCGATGGCGAGCGCGACTCCGTGCGCAACCGCCCTGCCGCGCTGGCCGTTCTGATCGGCCAGGCCATGATGGACAAAACCCGCGCCAACATTGCAATTCTCAACGCAGGCGGCGTGCGCGACTCATTGCCGATGGGCGACCTCACCTACAAGGACGTGCTCAAGGTCCATCCGTTCGGCAACACCATTGCCACCGTTGACCTCACCGGCAAAGAGGTGCTGGACTACGTCAACGTGATCGCCAAAATGACACCCGGCTCAGGTGCGTTTGCACAGTTTGCCGGCATCGGCATGACGATTGCCGGGGGTGTTGCCAGCAACGTCACGATTCAGGGTGCGCCCCTGAACCCGACACAAACCTACAAGGTGGCGTTCAACAACTTTGTCGCTGCCGGTGGCGACGGTTATCCCAAAATGACGGGTCACAAAAGTTATGTGGATACCGGCTTTGTAGACGCCGATGCGCTGCGCGGTTTCATTACCGCGCGCAGCCCTTTGAAAATCGCTGACTACGCGCCTGGGAACAGCGTGGAGCGCAAATAGCGAAAAATGCCCTGCGCGGCAACCGCAGATTTCATTAACCGCCTCGTTCAACGGTTACATTGAGGCATCTTTAACAGGAGCAAAAAATGGCCAAAGGTCAGCAAAGCAACAAAATGGTGAAAAAACCCAAAAAGGACACCTCACCGCCCAAACCAGTGTCGCCGGATGCCGTGCGTCCCACAGTCACCACCGTCGTTCCGGTGCGCGGCAAACTGAAGAACAAATAGCGGCCGCATAGTGGCCAAACAGCGCCTGGATTATTCCGACCACCAGGCCGAGCTGGAGATCCAGAACCAGGCCCTGCGCTACAGCCAGCAGGCCGCCGAAGGCGCTTTGGAGCGCTTTTCGGCGCTCTTTTCCGGCGTCCCGCTGGCACTGATGCTGGTGGATGAAAACGGTCTGGTGCTTGAAAACAATGCCATGGCGCTGCGGCTGTTCAGGCCGTTGGAGAGCGACGCGCCGATCGTGTTTCTGCAACCCTTGATCGAGGCCGGTTTCAGCGAACCTGTGACCCAGGCGTTTGCAACAGCCAAGGCTGCGGGGCGTTGCGAAGTCTCAGAGATCACCGTTCTGGCAGGCGCACAGGGCAGCGTCACGGGAGACCTGCACATTGCCCGCATCCACAACCCGCAGGATGAGCTGGCCCACTTCATCTGCGCGTTTGTTGACCAGGGGCCGCTTCTGGCAGAGCGCCGCGCGTTGAATGAAAACGCCCTGCAACTGGAGCGGCGCAATGAGGAGATCCGCCAGATCGAGGCCGAACTGCGCGAGTCGCAGAAGATGCAGGCCATCGGCACCATGGCAGGTGGTATTGCGCACGACTTCAACAATATCCTGGCGGCGATTTTGGGCAATGTGGCGTTGGCCCGTGAGGACACCGCTGCGGGTTCGCCCGCGCACACCAGCCTGGTCGAGATTGAAAAAGCCGGTCGGCGCGCACGAGACCTGGTGCGCCAGATTCTCACCTTCAGCCGCAAGGAGCCGCCACGGCGGGAACGGGTTGTTTTACCGGATGTCGTTACCGAGGTGGTCAGGTTGCTGCGCATGAACCTGCCCGACAACGTTGAATTGCAGGTTCTGTGTGACGCGGCCACGCCGGCGGTTATGGCCGAGGCCACCCAGGTGCAGCAAGCCTTGCTGAACCTCTGTGGCAACGCGATTCATGCCATTGGTTCAAAGCGCGGCACGGTCAGCATTGAGCTTTGCGCCGTCGCGCCAAGTCAGGCCAACACTGAGCGGCGCAGCGCTGCGCGTGGTCCGGAAGTCCGGCTTGCCGTTTGCGACACCGGCTCAGGCATCGACGCAGACACGTTGCAGCGTGTCTTCGAGCCGTTTTTCACCACCAAACCAACCGGCCAAGGAACGGGCCTCGGTTTGGCGGTGGTGCACGGCGTGATGCGCTCGCACGGTGGTTACGCCCACGTCAACAGCACGCCGGGCCTGGGCAGTGTTTTCACGCTGAATTTTCCGGCCGGCCCGGTGGCGGACTCGCCCGGCGCGGTGCTGAACCGCAAGCCTGCACTGGCAGTCGATGCAACGTCCAGCGAAGGGCACCACGTGATGTACGTCGATGACGACCAGGCGCTGGTCTTTCTGGTCGAGCGGGCACTGAAACGGCGTGGCATGCGGGTGAGCACCTTTACGGACCCGGTTGCCGCGTTGACTGCGATGCGTGCCAACCCGAATGACTTTGATCTGGTGGTGACTGACCACAACATGCCGGGATTCTCTGGCATTGAGCTGCTCAACGCGGCCAGGGCAATTCGGGCCGACCTTCCCGTGGCGCTGGCGTCGGGCTACGTCACCACAGACATCGAGCAGGCAGCCTTTGCGGCCGGGGCCAAAGCGCTCATCCACAAACCCAATGACGTGAATGACATGGTCGACACTTTGCAGCGCCTGATCCTGGACAGTGCTTCGTCCCGCAAGGTGGGCTGAGGCTTGCTGCGTCACGCAACGCCGCCGCTTCAGGTGGTTCATGAAGACGCAGCGCTGTTGGTGCTGGAGAAACCGGCGGGCCTGTTGTCTGTCCCCGGCAAGGGCGCTGACAAGCAGGATTCCTTAAGCGCCCGCGCGCAAATCCACTACCTGGACGCCTTGATCGTGCACCGCCTGGACATGGCCACCTCGGGCCTGCTGCTGATGGCGCGGGGGATCGATTGCCAACGCCGCCTGAGCCACGCCTTTGCCAGCCGCGCCGTCAGCAAGCAGTACGTCGCCGTGGTGGACGGCGCGCTGCCAGCGCCTGCCGGTGCGTGGG
>JANMCB010000470.1:0-2404 GCA_031360805.1 Rhodoferax sp. | reverse complement strand
AGCTTTTTGTAGGTGGAGACGGCCAGTTCCACCGGCCCCTTGATGTGGGTGGCCATGGAAGGTGCGCTGTAAAAATCCCTGGACATGAAAATGGCACTCAGCAACGGCGCCAGCTCGTAATTGTTGCTGCGCAGAATATGTCCAAGCTGCTTGCGCGTGGCGTCGGACATCGCTTCGCGGACAAAGTTGCGGTAGAGCTTGGCCGCAATGAATTCTGCCGTGACGGGCTGCGCCAGAATGATGTCGATCACCTGTTCGCCATCGAGCTTGCCGCTTTGCCCCAGCACAGACTTGGCCGAGTCATCGTGCTTGGCCGCAATTTTGGTGAACACCAGGCCTTTGTAGTTCCAGCCCGTAAAAGCGCGTGCGGCTTCGCGAATGTCTCTCTCGTTGTAATTGCCCACGCCCATGGTGAACAACTCCATGATTTCGCGGGCAAAATTCTCGTTCGGCGCGCCTTTGACATTCACCCCGGCATCCAGAAACGCAAGCATGGCCGGGTCCTGCGCCGCGCCAATCAACAGTTCGCGGAAATTGCCCGTGCCCTTGGCCTGAAACAGCGCCAACTGGCCTTTCATCTTTCGGTAATCCCGCACTTTCTCTTCGTTATTGGCGAAGTGGCCGTGCCAGAACAAGGCCATTTTTTCCTGCAGCGGTGCCGCCGTGGTGAGCATCCGGTTCGCCCACCAGTACGCCAGCCGATCCGTCTCCAGGCGGCTGGCGCGCAGCCAGTAAAAAAATTTGTCCACCACCGGTTGCATGCGCCGGTTGCCGGTCGGTTTGACTTTGACGCCCAGTGCCTCGCCAGTCTGCTTGGCCAGGTTGGTGACCGCCGGGCGGCTCGGGGGAAAGGGCTCCAGCCCGGCGTCGTGAATGTCGGATTCATCGAAGGGCGCCATTGCGCTGTCTGCGGGCTTGGAATGAACCAGCGCGGCCACAGCGGCACTGGGTGTCATGGCGGCAAAGCGCGCAATATCCTGTGGCGTTCCACCAAAGCCTGCGCGTTCCAGAAGGTGCCGGGCGCGTTCGGCATTCCATTGCTCTGTGGCGATGGGCGACAGGTCATCGGCCCAAGGGTCTTGCGCCGCCAGAGCAGGCACAGCACAAAACAGAAGTAGCGTTGACAGAATAAGTTTGACCATGCCTGGCTCCCGGGCGCTTCACAGAATTTTCACAACCACATAACAGTATCGCACTGGCCCAGAGAAAACCAATGCGACAGGGCCGGTTCAAATTGAGAAAATTTCAAGCAAAATTGCCGCATGACCACCTCCAACAAACCCACCCTCCGCCCGTTGAGCGGCATTCGCATTGTCAGCCTGGCGCTGAATATTCCGGGCCCGGCAGCCCTTTGGCGCTGCCACCAGATGGGGGCAAGCTGCGTGAAGGTGGAGCCGCCTGCACCGGCTGCCATGCCGCCTGGCACGCCCGGCGACCCGATGGGCTTTTACAACAAGGCCACGTACAAACTGTTGCATGAGGGCATGCGAGTGGTCAGTGCGGACCTGAAAACCGACAAAGGTCAAAAGGCGCTTGACCGTGAACTGTCAAAGGCCGACGTGCTGCTGACATCGTTCCGACCGTCTGCACTAACCAAATTGAACCTGGCTTGGAAGGATTTGCACAAGCGCTTTCCCGCCCTCTCCCAGGTTGCCATTGTGGGTGCGCCCGGCAACCGCGCCGAAGAGCCCGGCCATGACCTGACTTACCTGGCCGACAACGGCCTGGTCACCGGGCTGGATTTGCCGCCCACGCTCTACGCCGATATGGGTGGTTCGCTCATGACCAGCGAAGCCATCCTCAAAGCCGTCATCTCCCAAAAAGCAAAAGGCAAAGGTATCTTCATCGAAGTGGCGCTGGCTGACGCGGCGGCTTACCTTGCCCTGCCGCGAACCTGGGGCCTGACCCGCCCGCCAGGCGCCAATGGCAAATCCGACATCGGCGGCAGCGTCGGTGGCGGCCACGCGGGCTACCGCGTGTACCCATGCAAGGACGGTCGGGTGGCAGTAGCAGCGCTGGAACCGCACTTTGCGGCATCTTTGTGTGCGGCAGCAGGTGTGCCACACAACGGCATGCTCACCATGTTCGCACCGGGCACCCACGCTGCAGTTGCAGCGTTTTACCTGACGCAAACCCGCCAGCAGTTGAACCAACTGGCGGTCGCGCAGGACATTCCGATGCACACGATGAAGTGACACCCAATGGATGAAATAGGCAGTTTTTCATCCAGCTTGAGGATGACATCTCAGGGGTTGCCGTCTAGGATTCAAGCGCAATGAGCATTCTTTCTCAGAAGGAGCTACGCTATGCCAAGCCTCGTCATCAACAGCAATGATTTTCAGAAGCAGTTCGACAACGGCCTGGCTCCGGAAACATTCAAGTACCGCTTCCTGGTCGAAGGCGA
>JANMCB010000463.1:0-10032 GCA_031360805.1 Rhodoferax sp. | reverse complement strand
AGTTTCAGCGGCTGCTTCAGCCGCCCGGCCAGTTCTCCGGCCTGCGGCCCCCAACCGACAAAATAATCGGCCCGCACCGCGCCGACGATGGCGCTGCCGGTGTCTTGCGCCAGCACCAGCCGTTGCAGGTTGACCTGCGGCCCGCCAGACGCCAGCCACACGGGCGTGCCGTACGGAATGCTGCCCGGGTCCACTGCGATAGAGCGCCCCGGTGTGAGCGGCACGCCCTGCGCACCCTTGGGGCCGGGCGAGGCGTCGCCCTCGGGCAGTGGCTCTTCGCGGAAAAACACGGTGCGCGGATTGCTCCAGAGCATTTCCTGCACGCGCTTGGGGTTTTGCACGGTCCAGGCCTTGATGCCGGGCCAGGTGGCGTCCTTGATGGCGCCCTGATCAAGCAGCCAGCGGCCGACACTTTTGTACGGCTGCTCGTTAGAGCCCGCGTAGGCCAGCCGCACCATGACTTTGGAACCATCTGCCTGGGTGATGCGCAAGCGCCCCGAGCCCTGGATTTGCAGCACCAGCGCATCCACCGGGTCGGCCAGCCAGGCGATTTCACGCCCTTTGAGTGCCATCTGCGCGGCAGGCAGAGTGTCGATCTCCTGGCGTGTGAACCAGGGCTTGCGCGCTGCCAGCCCAGGTGGCGGCTGGTACAGCGGGGTTTTGAAGTTGGCAGTGGGCAACCGGCTGGCCTCCAGAATCGGCTCAAAATAGGCCGTCAGCAGGCCCGCACCCTGCGGGTCGTTCTGCAACGGCTCGACGCGGTAGGGCTGGAGTTTTTCAGCGAGCCATTGGCGCTGCCCATCGGCGCTGGCGATGCTCAAACGGCGCACATCGGCGCACAGCGCGGCAAAGTTCGCCGCCGGCTTTTCGCAGCTTCTGAGCCAGGCGTTCCAGGCTTCGTGCAACGCGTCATCCTCAAAGCCCGGCAATTCGGACCAGCGCACCGCCACCCAGCGACTTTTGGCCTGCGTGATCTGCGGCAGCGCTAGCGCAACTTCATCGGAAAGCGGCTGGGCGGGCGAGCCGCCTGAAGAGCCACTGGGCGACGTTGGCGCGCCCGGTACGCTTGCAGTTTGCGGCCCGTTCAGCGGTGGCTGCATCGGCCGGCTGGCGCACGCCGCGAGCACACCTACAATCAGCGCCGACCCCACCATACGAAGGAGACGGTTCATGGGATTGCTGTTGCTCGAAGCGCTGGGTGCCATGGTGCTGTTGATTTTGATTGTCTGGTGGACGATGTTTTCAGGCCGGAAAAAGGGCGAACTGAACCGCCCGCCCGATCCCCAGGACCGCGACAAAAAGGGCAACCGAGGCGACGACGCAGAGGCCACCAAAAAGCGTCTCGACAACTGACTTTTGACCAAATTTATTAACCTGCAGGTTAATTTTTTCCACAAAACCCGTCAGATTTGCCAAAATACCGATTGAATCGGCCTCTAGCCCTCGTATAATATACATAGTTCGCTATGTATTATATAGCACGCAGCAAGTTGGTCAACTCGACCGCTGACTTGACTTCCATTTTGTCGAAGACGCGCGCGCGGTGCACTTCCACGGTGCGCACGCTGATGTCGAGCTGGTCGGCAATCAGTTTGTTGGGCAGGCCCGAGACCACCAGCTGCATCACGTCGCGCTCGCGCTCGGTCAAGTCGGCCACTCGATCGCGCAGTTGCTGCTGCGATTTTTGGGCGCTGACAATCGCGCTGGATTGGGCCAGCGCCTGCAGGATGCGGTCGACCAGCGCATTGTCGGAAAACGGCTTTTCACAGAAGTCAAAGGCACCGCGCTTGACGGCATCCACCGCCGTGGGCACGTCGGCATGGCCGGTCAAAAATATCACCGGCATCGCCAGGTGCAGGCTCCTGCTGACCAGCCAGTCGAACAGCGCCAGGCCGCTCATGCCCGGCATGCGCACGTCCAGCAGCAGGCAAGCCGGCTGGGTCAGCGACAGCTTGCCACTTTCAACCATCGCCTGGAAGCGCTCGGCGCTGTCAAACAGCTGGCTCGGGCAGTGCCGCGAGCGCAACAACCAGGCCAGTGCGTCGCGCACGCCGGCGTCGTCGTCCACTATGAATACGCAGGCATCGAGTACAGGTTGCATGGGCGTTGAAAAAATCTGATCACAAATCTGATCTGATCTGATCTTATGCGAGTTGGGTCACCGCCGAAATTGCCAGCGTGAAGGTAAACACCGTGCCCTGGGGCTGATTGGGTCCGAACACGAGCGCACCGCCGTGCTGCTCCACCACAGTGCGGCACAGGCTCAAACCCAGCCCCATGCCCTCGGCCCGGGTGGTGAAAAACGGCGTGAATAACTGCTGCTGCACCTCGGGGGAAATGCCATAGCCGACGTCCTCGACCGAAAACGTCAGCCAGCGCCCGGCGCCGCGCCGGATCGGGGTGGTATGGTCCCGCGCGGCCCGGCCCACGCGTAGCGTCAGGTGCCGCTGGCTGATCTCGGGCTGGTCCATGGACTGCATGGCGTTGCGCGCCAGGTTCAACAGCACCTGCTCGACCATGGTGCGGTCGCAATCCACCAGGGGCAGATTGGCCTCAACCTCGGTGTGGACCTGCACCGACAGCTTGCGCGCCTGCAGGCTGACCAGCGGCAGCACGGCGTCCAGCAGCGCCTGCGGGGCCACCGCTTCGCGGGCCTGGTCGCGCCGGCGCACAAAGTCATGCACGCTTTTGATGACCTTGCCGGCACGTTCGGCCTGCTCCGCGATCCGCTTGAGCACTTGCTCCAGGTCAGCGCCCTGCGCCCGGGTGAGCGCCTGCGGACTGCCATCGTGCCCGCGCAGGCCGTTCATCAAATTGATGGAACCGGTCGCGTAGCTTGAGATGGCGGCCAGCGGCTGGTTCAGCTCATGGCTGAGCAGCGACGCCATTTCGCCCACCGTCGCCAGCCGGGCGGTTGCCTGCAGGCGCTCCTGGCTGACACGGGACTGCTCCTGCACACGGCGCTGCTCGCTGATGTCCAGAAACGCGCTCATCCAGCCGGTCTGCACGCCCTGGGCGTTGATCAGCGGCGCTTCAATAACCAGCACCGGAAACAAAGAGCCATCCCGTCGCGTGAACACCGACTCGAACCCTTCGCGCGGTGGCACGCTGCCAGCCAGCCGGATCGCCTGGCGCTGAGTGTATTCCTCAATCAGGGCACGGGGCCAATAAGGCGGGGGCTCGGTGTGCTCCAGCTCCTGGGCGCTGAACCCCACCATCTGGCAAAACGCCGGGTTGACGTAAGTGGTGTGCCCGGCCAGATCTCGCGCGCGCAAACCGGTGACCAGTGAGTCCTCCATCGCCTTCCTGAAGGCCAACGCGTCGCCCAGGTCATGCTCGGCCTTCAGGCGCCGGCGCATGTCTTTGGCCAGCAGCGCCAGCACGGAGATCAGGGCAATCGCCATGGCCGTGACCAGCGCGGTCAGGACGTTGGGGAACAGGTCCGGCGCGCCGCGCGAGCTGTTCAACCGCAGGATCAGCGTGTTGCCGGGCAAATCGAGCAACTGCTGCGCACTAAACACCCGCCCGCCGCGTGGCCCGGTGCCACGCACGGCAAGCCGGGTGCCGTCCACCTCGGTGAACGAGACCTCCTGGTTTCTGGACAGCTGGCGCCCCAGCAACTCAACCAGAACATCCTGCAGCGAATAGGTGGCCAGCAGGTAACCGGTGGCTTTGCCGGTGGTGACGAATGGCAGGCAAAGCTCCATCACTTCCATGCCAAGACCTTCTCCCAGCGGCACGAAATAGCTGTGGGAATAGGCCGGGCCACTGAACTTGCGGGCAGTGGTGCAGACCTGCTCCACATCCGGCTGCGAATTGGCCCGGCCATGGCGCGCGAACACCGGGGCGCGAAATGGCGAATCGACCTGCGCTTTGAGTCCCAACTGGGCATCGCGCCATTCAATACGCACCAGTTCACGGTTTTCGCGCAACAGCCGAACGGCATCTGCCGACCAGGACTCCGGCGTTGGTTCATTGAACTGCAAGGCTTGCAGGCTCTGCACGTTTCGGGTGAGCCCGGTGCGGATTTCTGCCACGGCTTCGTGTGCATCGCGCTCCAGCCTGTCCTGGACCTGAATGGCTTCAAACCGGGACGCCAGCCAGACCAGAATGACCAGCAGGGCGACAACCAGCCCCACCAGCAGCAGCCAAAGCAGGCGCCTGCGACCCGGCATGGCCGCCCGCAATTCAGCCGCCATGGTGTGGATCGACCGGCAACCCCAAACCGACCATCACATCACCCGATGCTGCAGCGCAGGCAGGCTGGTCTGGCACCTTTGCAACTGGGCAAAGTCAAGGTCTTGGCAGACCAGTCCGGCATTCAACTCAAGCTCGCCTAGAACCTGGCCCCACGGATCGACCAGCAGGCTGTGACCCCAGGTGCGCCGCCCGTTTTCATGCAGACCGCCCTGGGCGGGCGCCACCACAAAGGCCTGGTTCTCGATGGCCCGCGCACGCAGCAGCACCTCCCAGTGCGCCTGCCCGGTGGTGTAGGTGAAGGCGCTGGGCACCAGCAGCATGTCCACGCCCGTTTTTGCGTAGGCGCGGTACAGCTCGGGAAAGCGCAGGTCATAACACACGCTCATGCCAATGCGCCAGGTCTGCCCGGCCCGGTCGACCAGCTCAAACCTCACGGGTTGCTGCCCGCGCACCAGCACGCGGGTCTCGTCGTAGGACTCCTGGCCATTGTCGAACCTGAACAGGTGAATCTTGTCGTACCGCGCCACACACTGACCACGCGGCGAAAACACCAGCGAGCTGTTGTACACCCGGGAGCCTGGCGCAGTGCCGCCCGGCACTGGCTCTGCGGCAAGCGGCAAGGTGCCACCCACGATCCAAATTCCCAGCTCCCGCGCGCAAGTGCTCAAAAAGGCTTGAATCTCGCCGCTGCCAAAGGCTTCCTGAATGGCGAGCTTGTCGGTGTCGCGTCGCCCGAGGATGCAAAAGTACTCGGGCAAAACCGCCAGTTCGGCACCCGCCTGCGCCGCTTCCTCAAGCAGCCCACGGGCGCTCGCCAGGTTGACTGCCAACGACGTGGCGGAGACCATCTGGATGGCAGCAACCTTCATGGAACCCCCCCGCCTTTTTGCGCGTTGCGGCTGTCACCTTTACGCTTCACCTGGGTCACCTGCGGCTCCAGCCAGCTGCCGTCAATGTGAAACTCCTGGGTTGCAGCCTCGATCAGCGGCCCGCGCAGCAGAATCTGCGCCAAAAATGTGCCCAAGCCAATGGCCGGGTTGATGGCGGTGGCAATCAACGAGGCGGTGCCTGCATTGATCTCGGGCACCACGATCACGCGGATGTCCTGCGTTTCCTTGGCAATGTCGGCGCGCCCGTCCATGAGCACTGCGGCGTTGACGCCTTTCATCTGCAGGTTGTTGGTGCTGGCAATGCCCTGGTCAATTTTGACGTCACCGCGCACGAAGTCGAATGAAAAACCTTCGCTGAAGACATCGCGAAAATCAAGCGCCAGGCGCCGTGGCAGCGACTGCAGGCTAAGCACCCCCAGCAGCTTTGCCAGCACCGGGTCGGCCTTCAGGAACTGTCCGCTTTCCATGTTGACCGTGAACGCGCCCCCCATGCTGGGGTAGTCCGGCGTGAGTGGCGAGCCGGCCCAGGCCACCTGGCCTTCGAGCTTGCCCTTGCCCTTGCGAAAGACCTCTTTCATGCCAAACCGGGTGAGCAGTTCCCCAGCGTCCAGAATGTCGAGCTTGAAGTTCATCACCGTGCGTCGGCGCTCGGCGTCAACGCGCACGGCATCTACTGCACTGCGCGGGCTCTGGGCGTTGATGCCGGCCCAGTTGCCGCTGGCCGTAAACAACGCCTCGGGCGTGACGATGTTGAACTTGGCCAGCCGCCATTCACGCACACCGCCCTCGCGTGCCACCGCACCGGCGCCGCGATTCACGGCTTCAATCTCGATGCGGCCGAGTTTCTTGCCGCGCAGTTCCATATTTTCGACAACGATGTCCAGCGCCGGAATGGCGGACGGCTGCTCCTCGAGAACTGCTTCCACGTCTTTCGCTGAAGTCTGCGCCAAAGTGACGCGGGCCAACCGGGCATAGACACGGCCGGCCCCCGCGCCGCCGGACTGCCGGTACTCGGCATAGCCGTTGACCTCGCCGGCGTCCAGATTGGCGCGCCAGGTGAGGCCTTCGCGCGAGCCACCCACCACGACATTCGTCAGCGTGCGGCCTGCCACCGTGAGTTCACCGGCTCGAATCGCCATGGTGGTGGGCAAATAGCCCAATGCCGGATTCAGCGCGCCACGTGATGGCGCAGGCGCGGGCATGGTCGGCGAGGCAGTTGCGGGCGCTGCTGCCAGCACGGCGCCAGAAACCGGGGCGCCGCCTTGCGCGACCACCGCCACCTGTGGCTCCGGTACGGCCAATTTGACCCCCGTGGCATGTGTGAGCAGGGTGTTCCAGGCATCCAGGTTCAGCCGCGCGACGTTGACATTGGCCACCACGCCCTCCTGGGGCATCGGGGCCGATTCGGCTGGCGCCAGGCCCACGGCAATGCTGCCCCGCAGCACTTTGGGGTCGGCACCCGAAACGTCGCGCACATAACTGACTGCGCCGATGCGTCCAAGCTCAAGTTTCAGTTGATCGACCGGCTGCGCCTTGTCCCCCAATGCCAGCCCCGAGCGGTCCCGCAAGGGGCCGTTCTCGTATTTCAATGGCAGGGCGGTCTCTGCCGGTTTGGAAAAGGGCGCAGGCAGATTAAGCGCCAACCCCACCAAATCGCTCGCCACCGCCAGCTCAGGCACGCCGTCGCGAAAACCCAGCACGGCCGAATAGGCAGCCGCACCGCTGGCCTGCTGCGCGATTCGGGCAACCATTCCGAGGTCACGCGACTGGCGCATAGCCTCGGCGGTCAAATTGCCTTTGGCCCGCAGCACAATGCCGGGTCCGACGCGCTGGGCCTGTGCGACCTGCACCGCAGGCACCGCCGTTGATGCTGGCAGCACCGTGCCACCTTCGAGCGCAATGTCGCCGCCGAACATCCGGCCCTGGACATTGGCCAATGAAAACCCGCGCTCGGTAAAGTTGAGTTGCCCGCGCACGCCTGACAACAAAGGCGTCGCGGGCGATATCTGTATCTCGCTGCCCGCCGCAGTCAGGCTGCCCTGGACCGTGGTGCGTTCCAGCGCGCCAATCGGCAGGTTCAGTTTCAGCTTGAGGTCGGTGGTGCCGGTGACCGTCGCCCTGGCCACAGCCTCACCGATGATTTGGCCGACGGGCGAGCTGTTGACCAGCGCCAGCGCGTTGGTGAACGGCCCACGGCCGTCCGCGCTCACCACCACGGTTGGCGAGTTCAAAAGGTCGGCAATTTGCCCCTCGGCCTTGATGATCTGCAGGCTGGCAGCGCTTCCTTGGCCCACGCCGGATGCATTCACAAGCTTGCCCGACAGCACCTTGACTTGCAATTTCAGGCGGTCTATCAAGAGGTCTCCCGAAAGTTCCGTCAACACCGGCCAAGGCAGGCTGTCGGCTCGGGCAAGGCTGCGCGGCACATAAGCAAAGGTGGCATCCGACATCTTGGCCGATATGCTGAACTCGCCCAACTTCGGGTTGGCGTACGGCAACTCAAAAATATAGCCCTTGGCCTTGAACTTGACATCGGTGGCCTGGCCCTTTTGGATCGCCTCGCGCACGTACTCCCGAACATTGGGCCGCATGATGGATGGTAAATAGCGGTGCACGCGGGTGCCATCCAGGCGCGTCATGCTGCCTTGCAAATCCACCACGCCAGGAAACCGGGTGCGCCCGCGCGTCACATTGGCAGCACCGCCATCCCCGGTTTGCCACTTCAGCTGCGCTTCGCCCTGGCCATCGTCATTGCTGAACTTCAGGTTGGGCACCTGGACCGATATTTTGTCGCCGGCAATTTGCCATTGCGCGTCGCCAGAGAGCTGGTTCATCGCAATCAGCGGGTCGTCAAACAGGCCCGGCAACGCAATGCTTCCCTTGCTCATCACCACGTTGGCCTTGCCCGCAGATTGCGTCAGATCAAAGTCAATGGTTGCGCCCCGAATGGCAGGCCCGGGCACAAGCGCCCGTGAGACTTCAAAACCCACCACGCGCCCTTTCGCCTGGTACTTTTGCGCGCCACCCGGCAGGCTCTGCCAGGACGCCTGAATTTTCTCGATCACCCCCTTGGGGACCCAGGCCTCAAGGCTGGCTTGCGCCTGCTCTCCCAGCGGTAGTCGGCTGGCAATTTGCGCCAGCGTCGCCAGGTCCAGCTTGTCGGCCTGCAACTCGGCCCGGCCCGGCCCCTTGTCAGCGCCATCCAAAGGTGCCCCGGTGTAATTAATGCGCAGGTTCCCGCCAGGCCAGCGCAAACCGTCCTGCGTTTGAAACTGCAGGTTCTCTGTCCAGAATTCAAAGCCGTCAGGCAACAGGCTGCCGCCCAAACGTCCGGCCACTGTTTTCAACGTGAGTGGTGCGAGCTTCTTGCCCAGCGTCATGTGCACATCCGCCAGAGTCACGTCGGCAGTGGCTTGGGTCACCTGGCCTTGACGCACGTCCACCCAGGCGCGCAACCCACCTTGCCCTTGCATGACATCGACGCCCAAATCCACATGGCGGCCAAGGGCTGAAACATCGACCCGATCAAACACCCCATACAGCTGGCCGTCCCATTCGCGCCACTGCCCATTGTGAAGTGACAGCAGCGGTTGCCTGAAGATGCCGACCGTGGTCAGACGCTCGCCCATTGATGGGGGCAGCGACGCATCCAGGCGCAACTCATGCTTGTGGTAGCGGTTTCGAACCACCAGGTCCACCTCGTTCAAACTCAGCGTTGGCAGTTTGCGCAGGTCGTCGGTCCACTGCACGGTGCCGTGGCGGATGACAAATTCCTTCTGCGAAAAAAACCAGTCGGCAACGGAGCCATCGCCGGGTTCGGTTTTCGAAAAGTCGAGCCCGGCAATGATGAGCTTCCCGTCCTGCGTTCGGCGGATATTGAGTTCAGGGCGCTCGATGTGCAATTGCTCGAACCCCAGGCCGAGCAGCGATTGCGGCGACAGCGCCACCATGACGCGGGGCAGCCACAGGGCGGTCGCGCCCTGGGCATCCAGCAGCTTCACATCGTCCAGCTCGAAGGATGGAATCAGGCCTTGCGATGTCGCCTTGATGGCCCCAATGGTGACGGGTACCCCCAGCACCCTGGAGGCCTGCGCCTGCAGCTCCGGGCGAAAGTCGCCAATTCGCGGCACAATGACCCAATGAAGCGCGCCCCACAAGGCGCCAAAAATAAACCAGGCCCCCAACATGAGCCACAGCGCCCAGCGCGCCAGTGCCGCGACAACGCGCAGCAAGTGGGAGGGAGTGGTTATCGGGACATTCATGATGGGACGGAGAACGTGGCAAGAATTATGACCCGCAACGCAATGCCAGAGTTGAACCCCGCCGATGCAGATCAAGGGTGTGATGCGAGTCAGCCCGAAAGGTTCGCGCAGCCTTCGGATCACTCGCGTTTTGCTCAGCGCATACGGCGCCGTTACGCACAGCAAATGCCCTTGTTGGCACCCGGCGTGCCTGAGAGGCCGGCCATCGCCGGGCTTTACGCTTCGTTACAGCAACAGGGCTTTGACAGCGCTGCAGCATTGCGCATCACCCGCCAACTGGTGCTGGAGCGCCTCCTTTGCCTTGATTGCGAGGCTGGCGCCACGGTGCAGGCTGTCACGCTGTGCATGACCCACCTGGCTGAATTTGCACTGGACACCGCCTGCCGTGACATTCAGCAGACGCTGGACCTGGTGCACGGGGCGCCCTTGGCACCCAGCGGCCCCCGATCACAACTGTGGGTGGTGGGCATGGGCAAGCTGGGGGCGCGCGAACTGAATGTGTCCAGCGACATTGACCTGATCTACGTGTTTGATGCCGATGGCGACACGGCGGGCCTGCCGGGTGGGCGGGGGCGCATCTCCAACCAGGAGTACTTCGCAAAGTGCGTGCGCGCGATTTACAGCCTGATCGGCGAGACCACCGAACATGGTTTTGTTTTCAGGGTTGACCTGGCGCTGCG
>JANMCB010000424.1:0-1766 GCA_031360805.1 Rhodoferax sp. | reverse complement strand
GCAGCGCCAACCGCTGTTGTGCCGACACCTGTGCCCAGCGTTGCGCCGACGACAGAGCCAGCGCTGGACGCTGCCGTTGCCTTTATGGCAAAGTCTGATGCGCTGCGCGCGACCGCGATTCCCGCGACGGGCGCTGCGAATTTTGCGCTTCTGGACGGCTGCTACTTGGGCAACGGCTTCAGCAAGTCCTTCGTCGTCGCAGATTTCGACAAAGATCCGTTTGCGATTACGAGCCGGCAGTTTGACGTTGGATCCACGCGGGGCAACATAAAAGTCCTCGCCGAGCGCAACCTGAACAACCCTGACGGCACCAGCCGCCGTGAGATTGACATCAAGTATGAGATTACCTACAAGGACGGCACCAAAAACCAGGCGTTGGTAGCCACCGTACCGACCGAGACCATCATCTCAGGCAGCTCGTCTGGCACCAAACTTGCCGATGGCAGTGCCTGCGCCACCAGCGAGAGCAAATCCGACTGGCGCTTCTACGGGAACCAGAAGGTGATCGATGCGAACGTGCGGGCCCATAACGAACGGCGTGACCGCTCCACACTGTCCAATGGCCTGCCTTTGGCAACGCCAGTGGTGTACAGCAAGTACATCCGGCTGAATGTGGTGGACCCGGCCAACGTCGCGAAGTACGTCACTATCTCCGGCCCAGGCATCGTGACGGGCTCACCCACAGCGCCGATGACTTTGAAGATGGTGTCGGCCCGCCTGCTGCGTGACGCACCAGAATTTGCCGCCAAGAATGGCAATTTTGTTGACTGGCTGGACACCGATGGGTTCAGGATTTGTCGCACAGCCAATGGAAACCTTGCCGCCGCTGAACTGGCGGACTGCGTCACGAACGGCGCAACCACCAACAATTGGGGTTTTGAGAACCAGGCGTCTGCGGCTGCGCTGGACACGAGCTTTGATGCACTGGGCGTCGTGGCAGGTGGCGTTTACACCGTCAAGGTCTACAACGATGACGGCTGGAAGACGGTCAATGGGCAATTGAACCGCACTCCCATCGCCACCTACGACGCTACCCTTCCGGGCCTGCCCTTCAGCGCGGCGGCTTTGGCCGGTACTTCAACGGCCAATGACCTCTTTCCAAAAATTACAACCAGCTCCATGACGTCGGAGGCAATCGCAACGGCGGTTCGCGCCCGGGCGGCGTTCACCCTGGATTTGGCCCTGGCGCCAGCCGGTGCCATGCCAGATGGCCGTTCACTGGGATGGGGCTCGCTGTTTTCCTTCAAACAGGGCAGGGTCGACCCGACGCAGGCCGCATTTAACCCTGCCAGCCGTACGTTTGATCCAAGTTACCCCGCGGCCAACGCAACCTCCGCCACCCTCGCTGTGCCTGCTGCCAGTGCCAAGCTTGGATTGCCGACTTACATGGAACGCACCATCAGCGTCAACAACAGAAATGGCAACATTATTCAGAGCACTTACCAGTTGCAATGAGCCTCTAAGGAGCCATACCGTAATTCTTCTGGGGGGCTGTCGGCCCCCTTTTCCTTTGGGCTTCAGGCAGGGTCTTTCGTGAGTGTGGGGCTGGCAAATACAATATTGGGTTGCGATCTTGCAATTCGATTCAGGTCGAAATCAGTCGAGCCTGAACAACGTACCCTTAACGTCCGATGAACCATCATCCGCCCCGCCAATTCGACCTTATCGCCTTCGACTGGGACGGCACGCTGTTCGATTCCACTGCGATCATCACCCGCTGCATTCAGGAGGCGGTGCGTGACGTGGGCGGCACGGTGCCGACCGAC
>JANMCB010000408.1:0-4296 GCA_031360805.1 Rhodoferax sp. | reverse complement strand
AGCACGGCCAGCGCAAAACCGATGATCACCAGCCGGTTGTAAGGCAGCGACAGATTGCCCAGCACCTGCACGCCGCCGCTCATCCAGCTCGGGTTTTCAACACCCACGTTCTGCGCGCCAAAAAAGCTGCGCACCAGTTGCTGCAGCATCAGGCTGATGCCCCAGGTCGCCAGCAAAGTCTCCAGCGGGCGGCCATAAAGGAAGCGGATCACGCTGCGTTCCAGCGCCGCCCCCATCAGGGCTGAGGCCATGAAGGCCACCGGGACGGACGCCACCAGATACCAGTCAAAGTAGGCTGGCAAATATTTCTGGAATACGCCTTGCACCACATAGGTGGCGTAGGCGCCAATCATCATCAACTCGCCATGCGCCATGTTGATGACGCCCATCAGCCCATAGGTGATAGCCAGGCCCAGTGCTACCAGCAGGAGGATGGAACCCAGGCTGATGCCGCTGAACACCGCCCCCAGTTTGTCGCCCCAGGCCAGTGCGCCTTCCACCGTTTTCAGGGTCGCCGCCAAAGCCGCCTTGACGTCGGGTTCGGTCTCCACTTTGAGGCGCTCCAGCAGCACGGTCTAAGTGCTGGCCTGCCCGCTTTGGGCCAGCAAGGTGGCGGCAATCAGGCGTTTGGATTTGTCGGCACTGTTGAGCAACACCGCAGCGCGGATCAGCCCGAGCTGGTCTTTAAGCTGGGGGTTCTGCTCGGCGGCAAAGGCTTTTTCGATCAGCGGCAGCTTGGCCTCGTCGCTCTCGTTCTGCAGCGACTTGATGCCTTCGGCGCGTGTCTTGTCATCTTTCGAAAACAGTTTGAGCGAGGCCAGTGCGGTGTCGATCTCACCGCGCATGCGGTTGTTGTTGATCACGTCGTCGGCAGTGTCAGTGACGGCCACTGCTGCGCCCGTGACCGGGTCAAACCCCTTGCCGTCGCGCATTACAAAGACTTGTTCGCCAGCGACCTTCACGGCATCGTCAGAAAGTGCTTTCAAAAACGCTGCGGTCTTGTCGTCTGGGCTCGCCACGGCGCGGTTCAACGCCTCAATCCGCGCATCGGTCTCACCCGTGGCCATGCCGACGGCTTCCGCGGTCGTCAAGGCGTGCGCGTGGGCAGCGAATGCCATCACAAACCCGAACAGGAACCGGCGAAACAACATCGCACTGACCACTTTATTCAATATTTGGAACAATTCACAGACACGACGCAGACAAAAAAATGCCCGTGCTGCATGCCTTGCCACCCAGCACGGGCCTCGTCCGCCATTCTGGCGCGCAGCCCCTCAGGGCCGCCGCGCCGCGAGATAGCTTACTTCTTCGCCATCAGGTCCTTCGCGGGCTCATCAGGCTTCTTGTCATTGCCTTCGATGTACGGGCTCCATGGCTTGGCTTTCACCGGGCCGGGCGTCTTCCAGACCACGTTGAACTGGCCGTCGGCCTTGATTTCGCCAATGAACACGGATTTGTGCAGGTGGTGGTTTTTGGCATCCATGGTGGAGGTGATGCCGCTCGGTGCCGTGAAGGTCTGGCCAGCCATGGCGGCGATGACCTTGTCGGTGTCGGTGGACTTGGCCTTTTCAACGGCCTGTTTCCACATGTTGATGCCGATGTAAGTGGCTTCCATCGGGTCGTTGGTCAAAGGCTTGTCCATGTGGCCGGCGATTTTCTTGTCCTTCGCATAGGCAGACCACTTTTTGATGAACTCGTCGTTGGTGGGGTTCTTGATCGACTGGAAGTAGTTCCAGGCCGCCAGATGGCCCACCAATGGCTTCGTGTCCACGCCGCGCAGCTCTTCTTCACCCACAGAGAAGGCCACCACCGGCACGTCCTTGGCCTTCAAACCGGCATTGCCCAGTTCTTTGTAGAACGGCACATTGGAGTCGCCATTGATGGTGGAGACCACCGCCGTTTTACCGCCTGCAGAAAACTTCTTCACGTCAGCCACGATGGTCTGGTAGTCCGAGTGGCCAAACGGTGTGTATTTTTCGTCGATGTCGGTGTCTTTCACGCCCTTGGATTTCAAGTAGGCGCGCAGAATCTTGTTGGTCGTGCGGGGGTACACATAGTCGGTACCCAGCAGCACCCAGCGCTTGGCGCCGCCGCCTTCTTTGCTCATCAGATAGTCAACCGCAGGAATTGCCTGCTGGTTCGGCGCGGCGCCGGTGTAGAACACGTTTTTCGACAACTCTTCGCCTTCGTACTGCACCGGGTAGAACAACAGGCCGTTCATTTCCTCAACCACGGGCAGCACGGATTTGCGTGACACCGAAGTCCAGCAGCCGAAGATGACCGAGACTTTGTCCTGGCCGAGCAATTGCTTGGTTTTTTCAGCGAACAGGGGCCAGTTGGAGGCCGGGTCCACAATCACCGGCTCCAGCTTTTTGCCCAGCACGCCACCCTTGGCGTTGATCTCGTCAATCGCCATCAAGACGGTGTCTTTCAACACGGTTTCCGAGATGGCCATGGTGCCTGAGAGGCTGTGCAGGATGCCCACCTTGATGGTGCCGCCAGATTGCGCATGCACCATACCGACACTTGACAACCCCAAACCCACCACGATGGACGCGGTGAGCGACTTTAAAGTACCTCGACGATTCATGAGTTTTCTCCAGTGATTAATGAATAATTGACCCATGGCGGGCCTGCCATCAACATTGCAAGGGCCATGCCAACTTTCAACACTGCACAGCGCCTCCCACGGGCCCACCGAGACCCCAATGCAGTGCGCAACACCCACTTACGCACCAACATAAAGCGTCTTTTTGGTGCATGCCTGCGAATCGAAGCGATCACGTTTCATTTGAAAAGGGCACACAAGTTGCTTCACAATGCGGGAGCACTCAATTGAAAAAACACTATGGAACTGACTCCCCGTGAAAAAGACAAGTTGCTGATATTTACAGCAGCTCTGCTGGCAGAACGCAGAAAGGCGCGTGGCTTGAAGCTCAACTACCCGGAAGCCATGGCCTTCATCAGCGCCGCGGTGATGGAAGGCGCGCGGGATGGAAAAACGGTGGCTCAACTGATGAGTTTTGGGCGCACCATCCTGACGCGTGAGGAGGTGATGGACAGCATTGCCGAGATGATTCCTGACATTCAGGTTGAAGCCACCTTCCCGGATGGCACCAAGCTGGTGACTGTGCACCAACCGATTCTTTGAACCATTTACATCCCATGCATTTGAATAACAGGGGACGGGCATGACACCTGGCGAAACCATCCCGGGCGAAGGCCCTGACCATCTGCTCAATGTGGGGCGCCGCACCATCGTGGTGGTTGTGCAAAACACAGCCGACCGACCCATTCAAGTCGGCTCGCACTACCATTTTGCCGAGACCAATGCGGCACTGGGTTTTGACCGGGTTGCTGCGCGTGGCATGCGGCTGAACATTGCCTCGGGCGCCGCAGTGCGCTTTGAGCCAGGGCAACAACGCACGGTTGAGCTGGTGGATTTCGCGGGTGCGCGCAATGTGTTTGGTTTTCGTGGTTTAACGCAGGGGCCTTTGTAATGGCAACGATCGGACGACGCGCTTACGCCGAGATTTTTGGCCCCACCGTGGGGGACCGGGTGCGCCTGGCCGACACCGGGCTTCTTATTGAGGTCGAAAAAGATTACACGCTGAACGCCGGAAGTTACGGCGAAGAAGTCAAATTTGGCGGCGGCAAAACCATCCGGGACGGCATGGCGCAATCGCAGCGCACCCGTGATGGCACCGGCAGCGGCCCCGAGGCCGGCGGCGCGGTCGATTGCGTGATGACCAACGCGCTCATCCTGGACCATTGGGGCATCGTGAAGGCCGACATCGGCTTGAAGGGCGGGCGCATCGTCGCCATTGGCAAGGCCGGCAACCCTGATGTGCAGCCGGGCGTGGACATTGTCATCGGCCCTGGCACGGAGGTGATCAGTTGCGAAGGCAACATCGTCACGGCAGGTGGCATTGACTCCCACATCCACTTCATCTGCCCGCAGCAGATTGAAGAAGCGCTGGCCAGCGGCGTCACCACCATGCTGGGCGGCGGCACCGGCCCGGCCACCGGCACCTTTGCCACCACTTGCACGCCGGGGCCATGGAACATTGAGCGCATGTTGCAGGCGGCCGATGCGTTCCCGATGAACCTGGGGTTTTTGGGCAAGGGCAATGCCTCACTGCCGGCTGCCTTGCATGAGCAGGTCAACGCCGGCGTGATCGGCCTCAAACTGCACGAAGACTGGGGCACCACGCCGGCAGCCATCAGCAATTGCCTGGACGTGGCCGACTTGCTGGACGTGCAGGTGGCGATCCATTCCGACACTTTGAACGAGTC
>JANMCB010000397.1:0-13780 GCA_031360805.1 Rhodoferax sp. | reverse complement strand
TGCGCAGTGGCGCCGATTGACCGAAACCTCCACCCGCCGTTTGCCCAACGGCGAGGTCACACCGCATTACGACCCGGCGATGGTGCAGCAGTTCATCAGCCACCCCAACGACTATCTGATTTGGGACCATTACGACGCGCTTGATTTACCAGTGCTGTGCCTGCGTGGTGCCGAGTCAGACCTGGTATTGCGCGAAACCACGGGCCAGATGCTGCAGCGCGGCCCGGGCATCAGGGGGTTGACCGAGGTGGTCGAGATTGAAGGCTGTGGTCACGCGCCTGCGTTGAATGTCGACAGCCAGTTGGAGCGGGTCGCCGCGTTCATTCACAGTGCCAGTTAAATAGTCTGCTTTGCTACTTAATAGATAGCAAACTATGTATATAATACGAGGGCTAGGTGCCAATTTGATTAATTTTCTTGGCGAGAAACCCGTATTTTCACCAATTTTCAGTGAATCTGATATCACGGGCGATATCGGTTTTTAGATTTTCGCGCCCGCCACCCGGGCAGCGTCTCGCGACGCCGCCAGCGCGTCTGGATCGGGCGCGGTCAGCGTCGGCCAGCCTTGCAGGTGCCGCGTTGTGATGTCGCACAGCGCGGTGATCCAGTCGTTGTTGTCGTTGAGGCAGGGAATGTAGTTGAAGGTTTCGCCGCCCGCGCCCATGAATGCGGCACGGCCTTCCTGGTCAATTTCTTCCAGAGTTTCCAGGCCATCACAATTGAAGCCGGGGCAAATCACGTCCACCCGCTTCACGCCTGCCCTCGCCATGGCAATCAGCGAAGGCTCGGTGTAGGGTTCAAGCCACTTGGCGCGACCCAGCCTGGATTGAAAGGTGACTTTGTACTGCGCCTTGGTCAAGCCCAGCGCCTCGCCCAGCAGACGGGCGGTCTTGAGGCACTCGCAGTGGTACGGGTCGCCCAGATGCAATGTGCGCTCGGGCACGCCGTGAAAGCTCATCACCAGCTGGTACAGGTCGGGCCGGGTCCGGTCAGGCGGGCCATTCAACAGCCACTGCTTTTTGACGCTGTTCGCCAGCGCCGCGATGTAGCCTGGGTCGTCGTGATAGTGGTTTACGAAACGCAGCTCGGGGATCCGTCGCGTTTGCGTTGCCCAGGCGTAGACGGCGTCAAAAACGGTTGCGGTGGTGGTTGCAGAATATTGCGGGTAGGCCGGCAGAATCAGCACGCGGGTGACGCCCTGGGCTTTGAGCATGTCTAACTGACTGGCAATCGACGTTGCACCGTAGCGCATCGCGTAAAAAACCTTGACCTGGTGGCCTCGCTGGCCCAGCCAGCCCTGCAGCATCTTGGCCTGCATCTCGGTCCAGATTTTGAGGGGCGAGCCCTCAGGCTTCCAGATGGTGGCGTACTTGGCCGCAGATTTGGCAGGCCGCACGCGAAGGATGATGCCGTGCAGGATCAGCAGCCACAGCAGGCGCGGGATCTCAACCACGCGCGGGTCACTTAAAAACGCGCCTAAAAAAAGCCGTACCGCAGCGGGCGTGGGTGCATCGGGCGTTCCAAGGTTGCAAAACAGCACGGCGGTGGCGGGTGCGTTGCCGTGGGTGAATGGCGGTTCGGGTTTGAAGGGTGAGCGCAGCAAAAAAGTCATGCGCTATTTTTACCGCTATTCTTGGGCAAATGCTCGACCTTTCTCAAATCAAAGCCATTACCTTCGACCTTGACGATACGCTGTGGCCCATTTGGCCGGCCATTGCGCGTGCAGAGACGGCCATGGGCGACTGGCTGCGCCCGCGTGCGCCCGAAACCGCCCGCCTGCTGGCCGATGCGCAGGCCCGCCTGGCCCTGCGCGAGGCTGTGGTGCGCGCCAATCCTGCCATCGCCCACAACATGAGTGCCATACGGCTAGAGCTGATTCGCCAAGGGCTGTTGCAGTGCAAGGAAGCCCCCGAATTGGCTGAAGGCGGGTTCGACGTGTTTTTTGCGCACCGCATGAAGGTTGATTTTTTTGACGACGTTCTGCCCGCGCTTGAATTTCTGGCGGCGCGCTTCCCGCTGGTGGCGGTGTCCAACGGCAATGCGGACATTGAGCGAGTAGGGCTTGGCAGGTACTTTTCAGGCAGTGTCAGCGCCCATGAGTTTGGCGTGCCCAAACCCGACGTGCGAATCTTCCACGCGGCTGCATTGGCAGCAGGGGTTGCACCGCACGAAGTGTTGCATGTGGGCGACGATGCGGCGCTGGATGTGTTGGGCGCTGCAGCGTCCGGCATGCAGACGGTGTGGGTGAACCGGGCCGGCCATGTGTGGACCCATGACTCCCCGCCGCACCTGACCGTCGCTGATTTGACGGAGCTTTGCGCGCCCTTTTCAGCTCACAGCGCGACTGCTGCGGTCAACCCGTTGCGCACTGCGCCTTCCAGGGTGGCGGGGTAGGGGCCGTCCACATAGTCACCAGCGGCCAGCAATCCGGGCGCAATCGCCATGGGCGGTCTCTGAAGACCTGGCGTGCAGGCAAAAGTGGCGCGCCTTTCAACAATGGTCTGAACCGCCTTTAGCGAGAGGCCAAGTTGATCATGGGCCTGCGCCATCACCTGGGCTTGCAAGTCATTGCGCTCGCCGGTGCTGGCGCTGATGACAAATGCCAGCAAACCGGCTGGACCGCCGAGCTGGCCCCGGTCGAACACAAACTGTGCCGGTGCCGGTACTGAAGCTGCAACTGTTGCGACAGCGTTTTGATCGGTACTGCGCAGCGCGAGCATGGGGCGCGCCAGGGTGGCGTTCTGGCCCCAGGCGTAGACCGTGGTGATGGCCTCATGGCTGAGCGAGTGGACGGTTTGCAGCCAGCGGGTGACCTGGTCTGCCACCTGTGGCGTGACAGTTGGCAATGAGTCTGAAAGCAAAACCGCCGCATGCGACGGAGACACGGCAACAACAACCGCATCAAATGCCTCGCTGGTCTGCCCGGCAACCAACGTCCAGCCGGGTTTGCCCGCCGTGCATCGAACCCGATCAACCCGCACGCCCATTCGCACCTCGCCACCGTTTGATTTCAGCCACCGCGCCGCCGCTTGCGGAAACAGCGTGGTCAGGTCGACGCGCGGCAGCAGCAGGTCAGAGCTGCCTTTGCCGCCGAACAGCGAGTCGCGCATGACGGCAAGAAACACGCGGCCACTGGCGCGGTCCGCCGGGGTATTGAGCGCCGACACGCACAGCGGCTCGATCAGCTCCTGCATCACGATGGGCGTGAGGTGCTGGCAGAGCTGCGCCACCGTGGCCTGCTCGGCGCAGATAAAACCTCGCAGCCGCCAGCCGAGTGCTGTTCTGATCAGCGATGCCTTGTCGGCCAGGCGCCAGCCGCCCGCCGTGGCAATGCCCGCAATCGCGTTGAAAGGCGTGGGCCAGTCGGGCAGGGCCAGACCGGTGCCGTCCGCGAACTTCAACGTCAGGGGCAGGCGCAAGAGCGCATCGTCAAGGTTCACGCCGACCTGCTGCATCAGGCGCAGCGTCTCGCGGTAGGCGCCGATCATGATGTGCTGGCCGTTGTCCAGTGTGATGGCATCCCCATTGGGCAGCGTGGCGTTCAGCGCTCTGGCGCGCCCGCCTAATTGCCTGGAGGCTTCAAAAACAGTCGCCTGGTGACCCGCTTGCGATGCTTTCACCGTAGCCGACAGCCCCGCCCAGCCCGCGCCGATGATGGCGACTTTCACTCAGACGGTTCCCAGGGCTTGAACTTTCCAGGCCAGCCACAGCTTGCGCAGCGGCGTCAGGCTGACGCGCTGGTGCAGCACCTGGAAGTTGTCGCGCTCGATCTCGCACAGCAGCGTGCGGTAAATGCTGGCCATCATGAGCCCGGGCTTTTGCGCGCGGCGGTCAACTTCGGGCAGCAGGCTGAACGCTTCGTCGTACAGGCTGTGCGCGCGTGCTGCCTGAAACCGCATCAGCGCGGTGAAACGCTCCGAGTAAATGCGCTTGAGCACTTCATGCGCCTTGACTTCAAACTGCTGCAGTTCATTCACGGGCAGGTAGATGCGCCCGCGCAGTGCATCTTCTCCAACGTCGCGGATGATATTGGTCAGTTGAAGCGCCTGGCCAAGTTTGTGCGCGTAGGCGGTGGTGCCAATTTCAGTCTGGCCAAAAATATTGGCGGCCACTTCACCGACAACGCCCGCGACCAGATGGCAGTACTGTTGCAATCCGGCAAAGTCGAGGTAGCGGGTCTGCGCCAGGTCCATCTGGCAGCCGTCAATGATGGCTTGCAGATGGCGCTGTTCGATTTTGTAGTCAGCAGCCAGCGGCATCATCGCCTTCATCACCGGGTGGGTGGGTGAACCCGCGTAGGCGGTCGCTACTTCGGCCCGCCACCAGGCCAGCTTGGAGCCGGCCACGCCCGGGTCAACGGCATCGTCCACGACGTCGTCCACCTCGCGGCAGAACGCATAAAAAGCCGTAATGGCGGCACGCCGGGGCTTGGGTAAAAAGAGAAACGCGTAATAGAAGCTGCTGCCCGAAGCGGCGGCTTTTTGCTGAACATAGTCTTGGGGTGTCATTGACCGGGTAGTTTAGACAAGTACGGTTTGGGCTACCGGCGCCTGAAGCGTGTCAGGCCGCGCTTGCGGGGAGGAGTTTTGAGGTGAATGATTTGCTATATTTAAAGCAGCAAACTTTGTATATTATACGAGGGCTAGAGGCATATTTCATCGATAAAATGCAAAAAATGCGACCATTGGGCGACAAAAATTAACCTGTGGGTTAATTTTTTGATCATTCCGATGGAAAATCGCTCACATGAAAATCGCCCGAAACGCCATGACTGGTACGTCCCAGGCGGTCAGCTTGGGCCTTGCATTCAGGGTCGCAAAATTCAGGGTCTCCATCTTGTCCAGAATGCGCAATCCACCCTGAACCACCAGCCGCAGCTCCCACCCGGCGCGCCCCGGAACCTGTTTTACAAGCGGTGCGCCTTCCTGCATGGTGGCCCGCGCGAACCGGACGTTGTCGGCCAACAGCGCCGTGACGGCCGGCGTTTGTTTCAGTGCCAGCAGATCGTCCGGATCGACGCGGTGCGCCCGGCATTCGTCGTGCGGGAGGTAGAAGCGTCCGCGCTTGATGTCGGTGCCGACGTCCTGCCAGAAGTTGACAAGCTGCAATGCCGTGCAAATCTGGTCGCTTTGCGCCAGTTGCGCCTCGCCAGAAACGCCATACAAATGCAACAAAAGTCGCCCCACCGGGTTGGCAGAGCGGCGGCAATATTCGAGCAGTTCTGTGCGGCTTTCATAACCCGCGCCGTCGCGCGTTTTCACCACGTCTTGCTCAAATGCGTCCAGCAGGTCGGTCAACAGGGTCACCGGCAACTGGAATTTCTGGATCATCGCGCCCAGGGGTGTGAAGACGCCGGGCCAGCGTTGGCTGGCTGGCTGCGCGTGGCTGACTGCCAGCAAATCCGCGTGAAAGGCTGCGAGATCGCGAAGTCTTTCATCGGCCGGTGCGTCACCTTCATCGGCAATGTCATCGGCCGTTCTGGCAAAGCCATAGATGGCGCCAATCGGGGCGCGCAGGTGCGCCGGGCAAAGCCAGGAGGCGACCGGAAAGTTTTCGTAGTGATCCACGCTGGCCGGAGCATGTGCGGGTTCTGCGGGGCGGAAAGTCATACAGGGCGGTGGCGATAGAGGGCGGGTTGGATGGTAACCGCCGCAACGCCGGTGGGGCCTGCTCTCAGTAGTGCTTCAAATCTTTATGTCAACGCAGTCGACGACCTTGCGCTAAACCTGCGCCAAGCTGCCACGACCCGCCGCTTCCATCAAGACGCCATCCACGGCGGCCTTCTGTTGCGGCTTGGGTCTAGATGTTAACCGCCCAAATATGCCGCTTTTACGGCAGGGTCGTCTTTGAGCTTGTCCGCCGGGCCATGCACCGATATGCGGCCGTTTTCCAGCACGTAACCATAGTCAGCCACTTTCAGCGCTGCGGCGGCAAACTGCTCCACCAGCAGCATGGTGACGCCTTGGGCTTTAAGGCGGGTAATGATGTTGAACACCTCTTCCACCAAGATCGGTGCCAACCCCATTGAAGGCTCGTCCAGCAGCACGATCTCGGGGTTGAGCATGATGGCGCGGGCCATGGCCAGCATCTGCTGCTCGCCACCCGATAAAGTGCCAGCCAGTTGGGTGCGGCGCTCTTTGAGGCGCGGGAAGAGTTCCATCGCACGCTCCAAATCGCCAGCAACATCCCCCTTGGGACGGCTGCCCGTCAAGCGCGGAAATGCGCCCAAGGTCAGGTTGTCGGTCACGCTCATGGTGGCGAATACTCGGCGGCCCTCGGGTGAATGGGCCATGCCCTGCTTGGCGATGGTGTAGGACTCCATGCCGTCGATGCGCTTGCCGTGCAGGCTGATCTCACCAGAGGTGGGTTTGATCATGCCCGACACCGCGCGCATGGTGGTGGTTTTGCCAGCGCCATTGGAGCCAATCAGGGTGACAACTTTGCCTTTGGGCACTTCCATCGAAATGCCGTGCAGTACCTGCACTTTGCCGTAGCCAGCTTCGAGGTTTTTAATACTTAACATGGTGGGTTCCTCCGGGCTTAATGGGCGGTACCGCCGAGGTAAGCCTCGATCACTTTTTCGTCGGCTTGCACTTCTGCGGGCTTGCCTTCGGCAATCTTCTGGCCAAAGTCCAGCACCGAGACGGTGTCGCACAGCTCCATCACCACGTCCATGTGGTGCTCGATCAAGATCACGGTGATGCCGTGGTCGCGGATTTTGCGGATGATGGCAATCAGCTCTTTGATGTCGGGGGCGGTCAAGCCGGCTGCGGGCTCGTCAAGCAGCAGCAGTTGCGGGTCTAGCGCCAGGGCGCGGGCAATTTCCAGCAGACGCTGTTTGCCGTAGGGCAGGTTGCGCGCTTCTTCGGTGGCCAGGTCTGACAAGCCGACAAAGCGCAGCAAGCCCAAGCCGCGCTCGGTGGCCGCTTTGTCTTCGCGCTGGTAGCGTGGGGTGTGCAATGCTACGTCGGCAATGCTGCTGGCAAAGCTGTGGTGTAAACCCACCTGGATGTTTTGCAGCGCCGTCATCTCACCAAAGAGCTGCACGTTTTGGAAGGTGCGCGCGATGCCCGAGAGCGCAATGTCCGACGAGGTGCGGCCCACTACCGAGCGGCCAGCAAACTCGATCGTACCTGCCGTCGGAACGTAGATACCGGTCAGCACGTTCATCATGGTGCTCTTGCCCGATCCATTGGGGCCAATCAAACCATGTATGGTGCCGCGCTTGACGCGCAGGTCGACGTTGTTGATGGCTTTGAGGCCGCCAAATTGCATCAGCACATTGCTGGCGACGAGCAGGTCATCGCCTTTGGCCTGCGATCCGGCTTGCGCTGCCACGGTGAGTGCGTCTTTACCGTTGTCGCCAGTGTCCAGCTCGCTGCCCATCGATGTACTTTTACGCTTGAAAAACAAACTGCGTACAAAACCCACAATGCCGTCCTGCAGGTAATACACCACGAACAAAATCATCAAACCAAAGATGCTTAAGCGCCAGTCGGTGATCGACTGTAGCCAGAAGGAAAAGCCAGCCAACGCGATGGTGCCGATCACTGGGATGGCCATGGCTTTGGGGGTGGTGATTTTTTTGGCCACGCCAATCGCGCCACCTATCAGCATCAACACCGCCAGTGCGGTTGCGACCGTTCGGAACATTTCCAGGTCGTCCAGCAGCTTGGGCAAGATCACGATGATGGCAGCGCCCAGCAAAGCACCAGCGCGGGATTTTCGGCCGCCCATGATGACAGCGAGCAAAAACAGCACAGTCAACTCGTTGTTGTAGGTGTTGGGCGAAATGTACTGCTCTGAATATGAGTACAAGGCGCCCGCCAAACCTGCAAAGCCCGCGCTGATCACGAACGCATAGACCTTGTAGCGGTACACCGAAACGCCCATACAGTCGGAAGCCACCGGGCTGCCACGCAAAGCCTCGAAGGCCCGGCCAAGTTGCGAGTTCAAAATACGGTGCACGACGACGAGTGAGAGCGTCATCAGCGCAAATACAAGCCAGTAAAACCCGTTCTCATGCAGTTGCATGCCAAACAGCGAAGGCTTGGGGATCTTGATGCCTAACGGGCCTTCGGTGAGGAAGGTCATTTCGTTGATCAAAATCTGGATGATGGTGCCAAACGCCAAAGTCACCATGGCCAGGTACGGACCCGATACGCGCAAAGCTGGGAGTGCCAGCAGCGCGCCAAACCCTGCCGTAATGCCGATGCTGGCGGGAATGATGAGCCACAGCGGCGCGCCCAGCTTCAGAAACATCACACCTGCGGTGTAAGAGCCCACGCCAAACAGGCCTGCGTGGCCCAGTGACACCTGGCCGGTGTAGCCAACCACAATGTCCAGGCCAAAGAGCAATATGGCGTAGATCATGATCGTACCGATCATGTGCACGTAATACGGGTTGCTGGTAAAGAGCGGCACTGCGGCAAGCAGCGCCAAGCCAAAAACAGCGGCAATCAGGGTCTTGCGATTCATCGTCAGACTTTCTTGATGGCAGCTTTGCCAAACAAGCCAGCCGGCTTATAGGCCAACACCAGCAGCAGCAATACGAGGCCGGGCACGTCTTTGTAACCCGTGGAGAGATAGAAACCCGTGGTGGTTTCCGCAATTCCCAAAATAATGCCGCCCACGATGATGCCCATACCGCTGGTCAAACCACCAATAATGGCTACCGCAAAGGCTTTGAGGCCCAGTACAGCACCCATCGTGGCACCCGTCAAAGTCAGAGGTGCGATCAAAACGCCCGCAAACCCGGCGGTTGCGGACGACAGCGCGTAGGAGAAGGTAATCACCAAACCAGTGTTAATACCCATCAGTTTGGCGGCGTCGCGATCGTTGAAGGTGGCGACCACGGCCTTGCCGTAGATGGTTTTGCGATTGAAAAACTCGACCGCCAACATCATGAACACAGCACCCGCAACAACCAGTAGTTCCATCGGCAGCACATTGGCACCCAGAAACTTCAATGGGGCTTCGGGCAACGGTGACGGGAACTTCAAGTCGTCGCGGCCCCAAATGTTTTCAGCCACGTTCTTGAAAATGATGCCCAGTGCGATGGTTGACATGATCCAGCCAAACTCGCTTTTGATCTTGATCGCGGGGCGCACACCAATGCGCTCGACGATGCCGCCTTGTAGCAAACCAAACAGGATAACCAGCGGGATCATCAACCAGTAGTTCACACCGGCGTTGACCAATGTGAGCCCCACCATGGCGCCCAACATCAGCGCGTCGCCCTGACCGAAATTCAGCGTATCGGATGTTTGAAACGTGAGCTGGTAGCCAAACGCAATAACCGCATAGATCATGCCCAGCGCGATGCCGCTGTATATGAGTTGGAGCAGGATTTCCATAAATTCAACCTTGGGTAACGATGCTGGGCTGTACGCCCTGACTGAGCTATCTACGATCTAAATAGCTACAAAAAAAAACCGCGAAGCCCAAAGGCGTCGCGGTGTTTAGCTGCAAATGCAATTACTTCTTGACGACCAAAGCCCCTTTGGCATTGGCGTCTTTCACACGCACTTCAGAAGCTTTCTTCTGGTCGTCTGCGTAGGCATACACCACGCGCTGGCCTTTGACCTCGCCAAACACAGGAATGTTGGCGGTAATGGCTTCATGGTCTTTGGCGGTGAACGGCTTGGTATAGGTTGTAACGACGCCTTCCACCGGGGCCTTTAAATCTTCCAGAGCTGCTTTGATCTTCTGCCCGTCGGTCGAGTTGGCCTGCTTGATGGCGGCTGCCAACAAATAGATTGAGTCGTAACCTTGAGCAGCAGACACAGGCGAGTCAATGCGTGCGTTTTTCGGGTTGAAAGTCTTCAAGTAGTTGATGATGAAGGACTGGCGCTTAGGCGTTGTAGGCTCTTGAATGAAGGTTTGTGGCATGCGCGCGCCTTCGCCGCCTGGGCCTGCGTTGTCAATAAAGTTGGCCATCGACAACGTCCAGCTGCCGATCATGGGCACTTTCCAGCCCAGCTTGGTCATGCCGTTGGCAATCTGCGCCAATTCGGGGCCAATGGCATAGGTCAGCACGGCTTCGGCGCCCGCCTCTTTGGCCTTGAGCAACTGGGCGGTCATGTCGACATCTTTGATGTTGAACTTTTCGACCGCAACGGCTTTGACACCCTTGAGCTGCAATGCGGTTTCCAGATCAGCGCGGCCGAGTTGACCGTAGTTGGTGGAATCGGCCAGAATGGCGACCTTTTTGTAGCCACGGCGGGTAATAGCCTCTTCCACAATCATCGGCGCCTGAATGCTGTCATGCGCGGCGTTGCGGAAAATGTAGTTTTCAGGCTGATCATCAAACTGGTGGGTGACCAGGGAGCCAGTGGCCACGTTGTTCATCACCGGGATTTTGGCTTCCTGGAAGAAACGCTGCGAAGCCAGCGCAACGCCAGTATTGATGTAACCCACAGCAGCGGTCACTTTTTCTTTGTTGATCAGCTCCTGGGCAATTTGCACGCCACGCTCGTTTTTGGCTTCGTCGTCACGCTCTACTACTTCGAGTTTGCGGCCAATCACCCCTCCAGCTTTGTTAATTTCGTCCACAGCCATGCGGACGCCATCACGCATGCTGACACCCATGGACGAGGAGCCGCCCGTAAAGGGGCCGGAAACACCAATCTTGATGTTGTCAGCTGCAAAACTCAAAGTTGCTGCTGCAAGAGCGATGGAGGACAAAGCGATATTACGCACCAATTTCATGCGGATCTCCGAAGGAAGTGTTGAAGAATGTCGGTGTACGACCGACGAACACCAAATTGTCGAGCCGGTTCAGCCGTCCGTGCCTACGTACAAACCACCTTCAAGAAGTTTCCACCATGCGGTCGAGAAAGGAGGCTACATCGACCATGATCGCCGCTCATCATGAAAGGGAATATTTGAGACTGGTCAAAAGTGAAGATTGTGACCCTGCACAGTCAGCGCAAATGTTTGTCGACAGGCCCGCCAAGCTTGACAATAATGGACGCCACCTCTTTACAATTCACCGAAATGCCTTGGGTGGGCGCTCTTTCGCCGGGCCTGCCCTGGATCTTTCGCCCCGCGATGTCGGGCACTTTTTTTGGGTCTTTCATGTCAACTCAGCCAACTGTCCTGTTGCCAGCGCAACCTGCGCCGGATTTGCCGTTGCGTCAAAGGCACACTGTTTTCGATGCCAAGGGCAGCACCGTTTTTGTGCGGACCCGCCGGATCGGGCTTTCTGCACTGGCTCTGGGGGTTTTGCTGGCGGCATGCTCCAAACCACAACCCGCCGTTGAGCCGATCCGCGCTGTGAAGGTCATCACCGTTGGCGTGGACAAGATGGAATCGGGCGCTGAATTCGCAGGCGAAGTGCGCGCGCGGGTCGAGTCGCGGCTTGGCTTTCGCGTCGCCGGGAAAATCATCCGCCGCCCCGTGGAGGTGGGCCAGCGTGTGAAGCCGGGGCAATTGCTGGCGCAGCTGGATTCGCAGGACTACCGACTGGCCGCTGATGCCGCCAAGGCGCAGGTGTCCGCCGCTGCCACCAACCGTAATCTGGCCGACACGGAGTACAAGCGCTTCAAGGAGCTCAAAGACCAGAACTTCATCAGCGGCGCCGAGCTGGAGCGTCGCGACACGGCACTGAAGGCCGGCGAAGCGCAACTCGAGCAGGCGCAGGCGCAGTTGTCAAGCCAGCGCAACCAGGCGGCCTACACCAATTTGACCTCTGACGTCGCCGGCATTGTGACCGCCGTGGAGGCCGAACGCGGTCAGGTGGTTGGTGCCGGCACGCCAGTGGTGCGCATTGCGCAGGATGGACCGCGCGATGTGGTCTTTTCAGTACCGGAAGACCGTGTTGCGATGATCAAGCCGGGCTCGCAAGTCAGCGTGCGGTCCTGGTCCAGTGCAGGAACACGCCAGGGCCAGGTGCGTGAGGTGGCGGCTGTTGCTGACCCGGTGACGCGCACCTACCAGATCAAAGTGTCGCTGGACGCCAAGGACGATACCGTCGCACCGCCACTGGGCGCCACGGTGTATGTCGTGCCGCAGGTGTTTGCCCGCACCGGGATCGAGGTCATCAAACTGCCGACCAGTGCACTGAAACAGGATGGCAAGACAACGGCGGTCTGGGTGCTGGATACCGCAACCATGACGGTCAAGTCGCAGCCTGTGGAAATTGCAACAGCAGACGGCAACGCGGCCGTGATCGCCAGCGGTCTGAAGCCCGGCATGGTGGTGGTGTCGGCTGGCGTTCACGTCCTGCAGGCGGGTCAGAAGGTAACGATTTACCAGGACAAGGCTGCGCCGCCCGCTGCTGCAAAAACCGGTGGTGCAGACAACGCTGCCGCCAAAGAGGGGATGCCAGCAGCTGCTACCCCCGCAGCGAAGTAGGCACGCCATGACAACTTCCCAAACCAAAGAGAGCTTCAACCTCTCCAAATGGGCCCTGCTGCACCCTGCGCTGACGCGCTACCTGATGGTGGTGCTGATGGTGCTGGGTTTTGCCGCCTACTTTCAACTGGGGCAGGACGAGGACCCGCCGTTTGCCTTTCGGGTCATGGTGGTTCGCACACTGTGGCCAGGCGCAACGGCACAGCAGGTGGCCGAGCAGGTCACAGACAAGATTGAGCGCACGCTGCAGGAAGTGCCGTATGCCGACAAGATTCGCAGCTATTCGAAGCCGGGCGAATCAACCGTCATCTTCCAGTTGAAGGATTCGTCCAAGTCCAGTGATGTTCCGAATATCTGGTACCTGGTCCGCAAGAAGATTGGCGACATGCGTTTCACGCTGCCGCAGGGCGCCGTGGGTCCGTTTTTCAACGATGATTTTGGCGACGTGTACGGCGTGATCTATGCGCTGGAGTCCGACGGTTTTTCCAACTCCGAAATCAAGACCATTGCGGACAATGTGCGCCAGGAACTGCTGCGCGTCCAGGACGTCAACAAGGTGGAGCTGTTTGGCGTGCAGGATGAGAAGCTGTATCTGGAAATTTCCCAGAAGCGGCTGTCGCAACTTGGCCTGGACATGGGCCAGGTATTGGTCCAGCTTGGTCAGCAAAATGCCGTGGAAGGTGCCGGCACGGTTCAAACGCCGCTGGATGTCCTGCAGGTCCGGGTAGGCGGCCAGTTTGACACGCTGGAGCAGATCAAGAGCATGCCGATCCGCGGTGCCAGTGGCAGCCAGTTGAGGCTGGATGACATTGCGGATGTCAAGCGCGGTTACGAAGAGCCCGCGCAAGTCAAGGTTCGTCATCAAGGCCGTGAAGTGATTGCTCTGGGCGTTTCGATGGCCAAAGGCGGCGACATCATCGTTCTGGGAAAGGCGCTCAAAGTGGCGACCACCCGGCTGGCCGCAACGCTACCGGCGGGTGTGAAGCTGGTGCAGGTTCAGGACCAGCCCAGTGCAGTGGCGAACTCGGTGAATGAGTTTGTCCGCGTGCTGATTGAGGCCATCATCATTGTGCTGGCGGTCAGCTTCATCAGCCTGGGTTTTCACCGCAGGCGCGGGCCACAGCCCTTTTACAAACGCTATTACATCGACATGCGTCCGGGGCTGGTGGTTGGCATCACGATTCCGTTGGTGCTGGCAGTGACGTTTCTGGGCATGTATTACTGGGGCATTGGCCTGCACAAGATTTCTCTGGGCTCGCTCATCATTTCGCTGGGTTTGCTGGTGGACGACGCAATCATTGCGGTGGAGATGATGGTGCGCAAGATGGAGGAGGGCTACGACAAAGTGCGCGCCGCCACCTTTGCCTATGAAATTACGGCCATGCCGATGCTGACCGGCACGCTGATCACTGCCGCCGGTTTC